>NZ_JBHWHH010000017.1:0-62146 GCF_042732555.1 Nocardia sp. NPDC059764 | reverse complement strand
GTCGACTCCGGGTCTACTGCGGCCGGTAGGTGTCCAGGGCGTTGGTGCGGTAGAAGTACTCCGCCTCCTGCTCGGTGGCATCGGTGGTGACGGCCTGATCGATGGTGGTGACCAGCTCGGTGTAGGTCCCCGCCATCGAGTCCACCGGCATGTTGGAGGCGAACATCAGTCGCCGCCAGCCCCACAGCGCCACACTCGATTCCAGCCAGTACTCGACCGTCGGCCAGGACAGGTCCCGGCAGATCAGCCCGAACCCGGACAGTTTGCACAGCCACTGGGTCTCCTTGGCGGCCAGGGAGATCGCGTTGTGCCAGGCGGTGCGGGCCTCGGAGGACCGGCCCTGAGGGAAGCCCAGATGTTCGAGCACCACCCGCAGATCGGGGTAGCCGGCCAGGAAGTCGATCCAGTCCAGGATCTCGTCGGGCTGGGCGACCAGGTCGAAGACCGCGTCGTGCTCCTGCAGCCAGCCCGCGATGGTGTCGGCGGCGGGCGTGTTCGGCGACAGCCCGGCGAAGGCCCGGATGCCGCGCAGCCGCGGGGTGCGGGCCTGCTGGTCGAGGTGGTCGATCAGCTCGTCCTTGGGCAGGGTCGGGTCGATCCCGCCGACCAGGGCGAACGGCCGCGGGTCGGCGTCGGCGATGCCGTCGGCCCACCGGGTTTCGGCCAGATACGCGTGCGGCGCCGTGGTCGCGGACACGTGCACCAGCCCGTCCACCCGGATGTCGCCGAGGCCGCGATCGAAGTCGGCCGGTAGAAAGTTCTGCGCGATCTCGGGTTTTCCGGCATCGACGAACCTCGCCAAACTCGGGTACCAGGCGTGTGCGCTGGTGTCCCACAGGTGCATGTGGGCATCGACGAGGGGGACGGTGGGCATGTTCGCTACTCCTGGACCATGATGACGCCGCCGCTGACGCTATCGAGCGCGATGGCTGTTGCAGATCCATGAATAGTCGGTCAGCGGGAATTGCGCGACACAATGTCGGCGATTCGGGTGCGGAACGCCTCCGGGGAGAACGTCGCGGCATGCTTGCGGATGGTGTCGGCATGATAGGCGGCCGGGTCGAAATCGCGCATGGCGCGCGCGAATCCGTCGGTCACCTCCGCGTCGGTACCGGCCGGGATGTGCTCGCCGGAGATGCCGGGCACCACGGTATCCAGCGCGCCGCCCGCGCCGACCGCGAGCACCGGCGCACCGCAGGCCATGGCCTCCACCGGGACGATGCCGAAATCCTCCACGCCCGGCATGAGCAGCGCGCGGCAGCGCCGGTACATGTCGACCAGGACGTCGTCGGAGGCCGCGCCCAGGAAGGTGGTCTCCGGGCCCGCCATCGCCTCGGGCTGCTGGCGGTAGCGGCCGCCGCCGAGGATGACCAGCCGCACCCCGGCGCGCTGGGCGGCCGCGATGGCGAGGTCGGGTCGCTTGTAGGGCACCAGGCGGCCCGCGAAGAGGAAGAAGTCCTCGCGCTCGATACTCGGATCGGGGGCGAAACGGGCAACGCGCACGGGCGGATTCACCACCGACGCGGGCAGACCCCACCAGTCGCGGACCCGATCGGCGACCGCCTGGGAATTGGCGACCACGTGCGCGAGCCGGGGCGCGGCCCGTAGTTCGTTGCGCCGGGCCAGTGCGCCCAGTCCGGTCAGCGCGGCCTGCCCGGCCCGGCCGCCCGCCTCGCGGGCCCGGAACGCGCTGTCCCAGGCCCAGCGGGCCGGACTGTGCACGTAGGCGATGACCGGTGCGGTGGTGGCGAAGGCAGCCTGGGTCGCGAAGGCATGGTGGCTCACCACGACCGCGTCGTAGGCGTCTTCGAGGGGGAGGGTGCGAAAGGCCCTCGGCGCGAACGGGAGCAGCGGGGCGTGCGAGCGGCGTCCACTGGCAGCGTACGCGCGCGACAGCCAGGTGTCGCGCACCAGCTCGCTCGCCGGTGAGGACATGGCCCCTGGCCCACCGGAGGGAGTCTCCGGGCTCAGTCCCGCGGCCTCCAACAGCGTGCGCGTGCACCGCGGGTCGGTGATGGGCGCGAAAACCGGTGCGCCGGGCCAGGTCTTCATGAACTCCGCGACCACCGCCTCGGAGCCGCCGTATTCGGTGAAGCGTTCGTGGACCAGCGCGATTCGGGGTGCCGACATGAGAACTCCTCGATCAATCCGCGAGCCGGCGCGGTGCGGCCGTGCGCCGCAACGCCGGAGCCACCGGCCGCCCGGCGAGCAGCCCCGCGACCGTGCCCTGCTCGAGCGCCTTGCGGTAGGTCTTGGCCGCCGACTGGCAGGCGTCGACGGTGTGGTCGATATCGGCGTCGGTGTGGGCGGCCGAGTTCACGAACGACTGGCCCAGCACCCCGCGATCCAGCAGCTCCTGCAGGAACAGCGTCCGGAACGGCTGGGACGGAACGCCTTCCGGGTCGCGGGTGAGGAACACCAGGCACGACGACCGGCCCGCCACCTCCAGATGGTCGGCGATGCCCAGATCGGCGGCGATGGCGTTCACGCCGGCGGCCAGCCGGCGGCCGGATGCCTCCATGCGCGCCACCGGATCACCGTCGCGGTAGGCCTGGACGACGGCCCGGAAGGCCGCCAGCGACGCGGTTTCCGGCCCGTGCGTGGTGGACAGCAGGAACACCCGGTCCGCGTCGGTGCGCAGGCCGCCCAGTTCCATGTATTCGCGTTTCCCGGCCAGCGCCGAGAGCGGGAAGCCGTTGGCCATGGCCTTGCCCCAGCACGACAGGTCCGGCACCACGCCGTAGAGCTGTTGCGCCCCACCGGCCGACCAACGGAACCCGGTGATCATCTCGTCGAAGATCAGCAGGCAGCCGTACCCGTCGCACAGGGCGCGCACGCTTTCGAGGAAGCCCGGCGCGGGATCGGCCAGGGCCGTGGCCTGTTCGAGGATCACGCACGCGACGTCCTCGCCGCGCAGCACGGCTTCCAGCGATTCCAGGTCGTTGTACCGGAACTTCACGGTCGGAGCCGCCGGGATCCCCGCGTTCATCTCCGTCATTCCGATGAACCAGTCGTCCACCGAGAAGAACGGCTGATCGCAGATCGCGACCTTCTCCCGCCCGGTTGCCGCGCGCGCCAGCCGCACGGCCGCCGTGGTCGTGTCGGAGCCGTTCTTGGCGAACTTCACCATGTCCGCACCCGGCACCAGGCTCAGGAAGTCCTCGGCCGCCGCCAGTTCCAGTTCGGTGGGCCGCGAGAAGTTGACGCCGTCGGCGATGGTCCGCGCCACCGCCTCGACCACCGGCGCGAAGCCGTGGCCCAGGGTCACCGAGCGCAGGCCCATGCCGTATTCGACGTACTCGTTGCCGTCGGCGTCCCAGACCCTGGCGCCGTTGCCGCGCACCAGGATCGGGGCCATGTCCTCGGGATACTGGTCCGCGCCGCGGGCGTAGGTGTGCGCGCCGCCCGGCACCAGTTCGTGCAGGCGCGCCTGCATCGCCGTGCTGCGCCGGTAGTCACGCATGGTGATCACCCCCGGCGGTGATGGCCCACAGATCGTGGTCGCCGCGGTGTCCGTCGAGTCCGGTGTAACTGCGCATGGTTCCCTCCTTGTGCAGGCCCGCATCGGCGGCGACGGCGGCGGACGCGGTGTCTCCGGCCGCCACGGCCGTACTGACCCGGAACAGTCCGAGCCGGTCGAAGGCGTAGCCCAGCAGTGCCCGGGTGGCTGCCGTGCGCACGGCGTCGTCGGCGCGGGCGGGATCGGTCCACAACTGGATCCGGGCATTGCGATCGAACAGGTCGAGGTCGAACAGCCGGGCGGTGCCGGCGTAGGCGCCCGCGATGTCGAGGACGAACAGCAGACCGGCGGGGGAGCGGACACCCGCTGCGCTGAGGGCGATTTCGCGTAGCCACGCCGTTCCGCTGCTACCGATTCCGTCGGCAGCCACGGGTCCCGCGTTACGCACTGCCGCGGCCCGTATCGGGCCGTCGGCGGGCCGCGCGGAGCGAAGCACCATCCCGTCGTGACCGGGCAGCCGCAAGGTCACCGGCCGGGCGGGCACCAGCCGCTGCGCGGCCCGCCACACCTGCCCGGCGCGATAGCGGGCTTGGACGCCGAAAACCATTGCGGCGTCGGGCATTACCGGGTTGGGCAGAGCGTCTTCGGGCTTGCAGGGCGGCGCGGGCGGGGTGCGGTGTTCGAGGGTCCGTTCGGTCCACATCTCGGTGAACCCCTTGGGCGGGATCTCCGCCCGCGTCATCGACCACAGATCGTGATCGGCCCGCGCCCCGCCGACGTCGAAGTGCAGCCGCATCCGGCCCTCCCGCACGAACCCGATCTGCACCGCGCCACTGGTGGCGGCCGCGTTCCCCGGCGAGATGGGCGCGTTCACGCGCTCCAGACCGAGTGCGTCGAAGGCGAAGTCGAGGATCAGGCCCGCCGCGATGCCGCCGAAGCCGTGCCGCCCCAGCCGCGCGTCGATCCAGATGCCCATCTCGCCCTGCTTGGCCCGATCGTCGATATTGCCGATCTCCACCTGCCCGGCGAAGCGCCCGTCGATCTCGATCACAGTGGCCACGCGATGCCCGGTGCGGGCATTGGTGGCCGCCTCCAGACATTCACGCACCCAGGCCTTCTCGGTGTGTCGTTCGGCCCAGCGCAGCGGCGAGGTGTGCCAGAACGGTTCCAGGAAGGCGCGATCCCGCAGCCGGAGCGCCCGCCACTGCGGGAAGTCGGTGTAGCGCGGCAGCCGCAGCAGCAGGGTGCTGCCGTGTAGTCGCGCCGGTCCCAGGCGCAGTGCTGTCGGCTGCCCGCTCACGAGTGTGGCCGCTGCTTTCCCAGCGACGTGGTCTTGACCGCGCCGTCGGTCCCCACCGACATCCGCCAGTACACCCCGGCCGAATCCTTCAACACGATTCCCCCTTCGCTGCGATCGGAAAGATAAGCCCCACTGTTCAATACGGCCGACAGCACCGTGCCGTCGCGGTCCTGGACCTGGAAGATGTCGGTGCCGGGCTGGAAGGCCTGCGCCACCGTGGTTCCGGCGAAGCGCGCCCCGTGGATCGCCCCGCGCCCGATCACGTGCCAGCCGTCGGGGAAGGACTTGGGGTCCACGTCCTCGAACGACCCGGAGATCAGATTGATGGCGGTGCCCTCGGCCACGCCCTTGGGATCGACCCGCACCTCGATCGGCGGCGCGTCCAGATCCGGATCGAACTGCACATTGGCCAGATACGGCTGGCGGCAGCGGATCAGGTCCAGGCACACCTTGCGCGCGGCCACCTTGCAGTTGACCAGACCGAACTGGGCGGGCCCGCCGGCCGGGCCGCCGATGGCGAGCGCGGTGTCGGCCCCCTCGAACCACACATTGGTCAGCCACCAGTCATTGGCCGGGCCGTCGACGAACACGTGCTTGTCGGTGGTGCGGGGGTCGTTGTCGGAGACGAATTCCACATTGGCCATGGCCAATCCGGCATTGTGGTCGCCGCCGGTGCCCAGCACGCCGATGCGATTGTTGGTGAGCTTCGACGACGTCACATAGTTTTGGATGCAGGAGGTGACGATGCCGTAGCCGAAATTGTTGATGTCGGAGTTGATGACGGTGGTGCCGCCGGTATTGCGGTCCAGCACCAGCCCCCGCTGCTCCTGGAACCGGGGCGCGTTGTCGCTGAGGTGATTGCCGCGCAGCACCACCGAGTCGAAGGTGCAGCGGAAGCACTCCGACAGCCGCACGGCGGTCACCTTCGCGCCCGAGAAGTAGAAACCGAGGCGGGAGAAGCGGACTCGCTGCTTGCGCTGCAGCGCGATGAAGGTGTCATCGCCGTCGTAGTTGATGGTGGTGACATCCGCGCCGTCGCCCAGCACCGTCGCGTAGTCCGACAGTGCCGGGAAACGGGTGAGCACATATTGACCGGCCGGAATGTAGAGCACCAGCGGCCGTCCGCTCACCGCGGCGGCCTTCTCGAAAGCCTCGGTGTCGTCGGCCTTCCCGTCCCCGACCGCGCCGAAGTCCTTCACATTGCGGGCCGAGGGTTGATCGGTGACGTGCGGGGACCGGAACTCGGTGCCGTCCCCGGAATCCCCGCTCGAGCACGCCGCCGCCACCGGCAGGATGGCCGCGGCCCCCAGCCCGGCCATGAGCATGCGCCGGCGCCGCACGCCACTGCTGGTATTCGCCTCGCCGTCCGCGCCCGACTGGTCCGTCCCCCCGCCGCCCTCGATCACCGCTTCACCAGATCGAGGGGATGCCGGACCAGCTCGCCGACGCTCTTGTGCGGTCGCGAGAACACCACGGTCCCGATCATCCGCTTGTTGTCGAGGCCGAAGGTGGCCACCGCGCCGCGTACCTGATTGGAGGTGGTCTGACCGAGTTCGATGACGCCGATGGTGCCGTCACAGCGCCGCGCCAGCGCGATGGCGTCGGCCGCCGCGGTGACCGGCGCGCACTCCACGACGATGTGGTCGAACTCGCTGCGCAGCTTGGACATGATGTCGGCGAACCGCTCCGAGTCGAGCAGGTCGGGGGTGCGGAAATCCACGCCGCCCAGCGGCAGCACATTGATCCCCACCTCGGGCCAGGGCATGACGGCAGCCGAGGGATTCCCGTTGCTGCGCAACAGTTCCGAGAGCCCGGCCGCCGCGGCCGCGGGCGTGCGCCGGGTGGAGCCGTGCCCGGTGGTGTCGGCGTCGACCAGCACCACCCGCGCGCCGGTGTCGGCGAAGGTGCGGGCCAGGCCGATCGACACGTCCGGTTCCGAATGCGGGGAGAGCGAGGTCAGCAGCAGACTCACCAGTTCGGGATCCTCGGTGAGCCGGGTTCGCAGCCGCCGCAGCTCCCCGGCCGCGCCGGGCCGCCCGTCGTCCACGATGCCCAGGATCGGCACCGGGAGAAAGGCTTCCAGCTCGGTGGACGTGCGCACTCGCTTGTCGAGTTTGTCACGCACCACCGCCGCGCCCAGGCCCAGCATCAGCCCGGCCAGCACGCCGAGGATGTAGAAGCGCGTCTTCTGCGGGGCGCTGGGCTGGGTCGGGGTCTGCGCCTTGTCGATCACCTCGGCGCGGGCGGCGGGCGCGGCGTCGGTCTGGGTGACCTCGAGCCGCGAGACCAGCGCCCGGAACTGGGAGACCACCTCGTCGGCCAGGGTGCGCGCCCCGGCCGCGGTGGAGTCCTTCACCGTGATGACGATGATCGTGGTGGCCGGCGGCGAGACCGCGGAGATGCGACCGCGCAAGTCGTTCACCGACGCCTTCAGGCCCAGCTGGTCGTGGACGAAGGTGGCGACGGTGACGGAATTGGCCAGGTCGACATACGAGCGCACCCGCTGCTGCGCGGCCAGCCCGCCCTGATAGGAGTCGTTGACCGAGGTTCCGGTCGCCATGGACACGTACACCGTACTCGTCGCCGTGTACTCGGTCGGCAGGGTGCTCGCGTAGCCGTAGGCCGCCCCCGTGCAGATCACCACCGCGGCAACGATTATCGGCCAGCGCCGCCGAAGCAGTCGCCAGTAGTCGATCAAACCCATTGCGCTGTCCTCGTTTTCCCGGATGGAACGCCGGCCCCCGGCGGCTGCTCCACTCGTCTTCGGAATTCACCAACTACCAGATACGCCGTCCAGGCCAGCACCACGGCCTGCAGGTATTTGCCGAGCATCTCGACGGTGCCGAGGATGCCGCGCTCGAACAGCACCGGCACCTCGATCACCGACAAGCCGAGAATGGCCATGGCCAGGTACTTGCTGTACAGGGCCCGGATCCAGATCAGCAGCAGCACGAACGTGATGGTGACCCCCACCGCAACCCCGATGTAGCCGCCCAGCACATAGCCCTCGTTGATATTGCCCTCGGCCAGCGACACCTCCACCGTCGACATGTCCACCGACCCGCCGCGCACCTGCTCGGCCCAGGCCGCGCCGGAGCGGAACTTCTCCGCGCCCAGCAGCTGGGTGGGGATGAGACTCTGGAAGGCGTGCACCGCCACCTGCTGCGGCGTGAGCCACGAGTGGGGGCCCGCGAACCAGGCGTCGGTGGCGGCCTCGAGCAGATCGAAGCGGCGCAGCATGCTCAGGAACGGGTGCACCACCGTCGGATACTGCGCATCCACTTGCGCCGCTTCGGCTTTGGCGGCGGAATCGGTCTTGAGCGACTGTAGCCAGCCGAACCCGCCCAGCGCCAGGGCGATGATGCTCAGCACGCCGATCACAGTGCGGCGGGTCCAGCCGGTCATGGCGAAGCGCACGGCGATGGCCAGGGCCGCGCCCATGATCGGCGTCTTGGACTGCACGGTCGCGGTCCACAGCAGTTCACCGCCGACGAGCGCGCCGACCACCAGCAGTGTGGTGCGACCGGAGCCGCTGCGGAAGAACACGATCAGGCCGACCGCGCCCAGGGTGGCCAGAATGGTGACCAGGTTGATCAGCGGGTTGGGGCTCTCCAGTTCACCGGCCTTGCCGGTGGAGCCGGTGGCGTAGGCGGCCAGCCGGCCCAGGGTGCCGATGCCGTAGAGCAGGAACAGGGTCTGGGTGAAGACCGGGTCGCCCGCGAAAGGCGCTGTGCGCGGCGGGTTCCGCGGCGGCCGCGACCGCACCCACAGGACGTAGGCGATGATCAGGCCCGCGTAGAACCACAGGCCGAAGATCACCGGCTGTAGCACCGCGGCGATGCCGTCGTCATAGCCGTACTCGTACAGCCGCGGATCGGGCACATTGTCGCCGAAGCCAGGCACGGGTTTGACCCACAGCAGCACCACCGGCCGCGCGATGAACGACAGCGACCAGTGCGCGGTCTGCGCGATGAGGAACACCCGGGCCACCCCGGGCAGGAACATCGCGGCCACGACGATTGTCGCCAGCGCGGCGGCGACCAGGAATACGGCGAACTGAGCGGAGGCCATCACTCTCCCATCACCCCCTTATGTCGCCGGGCGTGCCACGTCGTTACCCGCTTGCGGGAAGGTCTTTTTCGCCGAGACCGCGCGGTTCATACCAGGGCGTCGACGATCTCGCGGGCGCGGTCGGCGTAGCTGTGCGCGCCCGAGATGATCCGGTGGTGCCCGGCCTCGGCGACCTTGGCGGCCTGCTCGGGGTACTTGGTGCAGCGGCGCAGGATCTCGCGCAGTTCGGCGGGGCCGGAGAACAGGTAGCACTCGGCGTCGTCCTGGAGCAGTTCGGCGTGCTCGTCGGTGCGCTCGCCGACGAAAAGCCCACCGGCGGCGGGAACTTCGAAGGTGCGGCAGGTATGGGTGTCGCGGTTGTCGGAGTTCAGCAGCACCAGGTTCGCGGTGACCGCCGCGACGGCCGCTGAGAAGTGCTCGCCGTAGACCGCGCCGCCGACGTCCGCGCCGGTCTGCCACAGTGCGCGCACCCGTCGCCAGCCGGGGCCGCGCAGCAGCATGTCCCCGTGATGTTCG
This sequence comes from Nocardia sp. NPDC059764, assembly GCF_042732555.1. Classification (NCBI taxonomy): domain Bacteria; kingdom Bacillati; phylum Actinomycetota; class Actinomycetes; order Mycobacteriales; family Nocardiaceae; genus Nocardia; species Nocardia sp. NPDC059764. Next base: position 52,799 of record NZ_JBHWHH010000017.1, on the reverse strand, counting down.
CGGGCCAGGGATACCAGGAGGCCTTCACGATCGGGCCGGACCGCGCCGATGAAGCCGAGCAAATATGGACGCACGGTGCGGCGGGCGGTGATGTGGTGCAGCGCCGGATCATAAGCACTACGAACGAATTTCACGTTCTGCGCGCCGCGCGCGGTGAGCTCGGGGACGTTGTGCCATTTGGTGGTGACGATGAGGTCCCATTCGGCCTCGTGTGTCAGGTACTCCGGGCTGGTGTTGTACGGATTGGAGACGTCGTCGGGGCTGTAGTGCACATGCAGGCCGGCGCGGGCCGTGAGCAGCCGCTGCTGATCCAGGTGCACGGACTTGAACGCGAACAGCATGTCCGGCGCGAATGCCTGTGCGGCGCTGTCGATCTCGCGGTGCAGGGCCTCGACATCCCAGGGGGCGCGGCGGTGCGCGAACTTCGAGTACACCCACGGCGGCGACAGCCGTGCGGGCAGCGTCACCGCGGTGGTGTCGATGACGACCACCTCGTGTCCGGCCTGCCGGAATCCGTCGGCGAGCGAGCGCGCGTTGCTGCCCACCCAGTCATCCCCGACGAAGAGCACCTTCACGCCACATCCCCCTTGGTCAGCAATGCGGTGGCCGGTTCGATCGGCCCGTCCCGCCGGGTCCGTTCCCGGACCATGAGCCAGCGCACCCGGATGATGTACCACAGCGCGACACCGAATTCCGCGGAAACGGTGCCATAGACCAGGCTCCATACCGAGCCGGTCCGCATGGCCACCACCAAGGCCGTCGCCGCGACGCAGGTGCCGATGATCGCGCCGATCAGCACGCCCATGGTGTCTTCCTTGACCGGCAGCACCGCGGTGGTCACATACGAGGTGATGGTGGTGGCGGGCAGAATGAGGATCTCCACGCGCAGCAGCGAGATCGCGCCGGTGAAGTCGTCGGTGTAGATCAGGTGGATCAGGGTCGGCGCCATGATCCAGACCGCGACCACCGCCAGGCAGGCCAGGGTCACGCAGCCGACGATCATCTGAATCTGATTGCGCCAGAACTGATCGTCGCCGCTGCGCCGGGCCATGCGCGGCAGCAGGGCGAAACCGATCGGGTCCAGGGTGGACTGGATGGCGCGGACCAAGCGGTCGCCCGCGGAGTACAGGCCCAGCGAGGCCGCCTCGAGCACCGCGCCGTAGACGGCGGCCGACCCCTGGCCGTAACCGGTGACCAGTAGCCGGGAGGTGAAAATCGGTGCGGCCATGCGCAGTACGGCCTTCACGCCATAGGGCCGGGCGGGCGGGCCGAACCTGCGGAAGGAATCCCACCAGGTCAGCGACACGGTGGCGATCGAGGAGATGAGCAGGCACAGCACGGCCATGGATGCGCTCGGGAAGCGGGGTAGCAGCCCGACCAGCAGTGCCAGATAGCCGATGCGCCCCACGCCCTGATACATGGTGGAGGTCCCGAACCTGCCCTGGCCGATCAGCAGCCAGTCCTCCGACACCGACCAGAAGCCGCCGGCGAACAGCCCCAGCAGCACCATGTGCAGTTTGGGGGAGACCCCGACGGTCATGGTGGCCAGCAGGGCCGCGCCGATGAGGGTCAGGGTGGTGGCCCGGATGGCGAGATAGGTGCCACGCAGCCGGTTCACTTCGCGGTGGCCCGGATCGTCCTCGGGGACCTTGGCGGCCAGGAACGAGGTGACGCCGAGGTCGACCACCAGGGAGCCGATGAAGTACGAGGACATGCCGATGGCCAGCAGGCCGGTGCCATGCGGGCCGAGCATGCGGGCCAGCAGCGGGACGGTGACCAGGGTGATGACGTATTGGCCGTACTTGCCGAAGGTCACCAGGCCGATGTCGCGGATGATCCCGCCGATGCCGCCCAGGCCTGAGGACGGTTGTTTGCGGTGTTTACCGGTGTCGGCGGAATGATCTGCGACGAAATCGGATTCGCCGTCGGCGGGGCGGTACGCGCCCGACGCGTCGCGCTGCGGGACGATGACGGGCAGCCGGACGGTCGGCGGTTCGATGGGGTCGCCATAGAAGGTGGGGAGCACCGGTCCCCGGGAGGGGGCCGCGTAGCGGGCGGCGCGAGTCTCCTCGAACGATGGACGGCCGAACGCGGGCCCGCGGTCGAATCCGGCCGGGTGGGCGGGCCGGTGCGCGGCCGGGCCGTGGTCGCGGCGTGATTCGTCGTGTTCGAAGGCGGTGGCCTGCTGGTCGACTTCGGGGATGCGGTGCCGCAGGTGGCGGCGTTGCCGCAACTTGCCCAGCGTGCCGAGGCTCTCCATCTGCACGGTGGGCGGGTCGTAGGGGAACGGGTCGGTCGGATCATCCACGACGCCACCGCTTTCCGGGCAAACCGGTCAGGAAATCGGTGACGGTCCGGCCCGAGGCGGCCACGTCGAAGTCCCGCGCGCGCAGTCGCGCGGCGTCGGCCAGTTTGGTGCGCAGTTCCTGATCGGCGATCAGGCGGTTCAGGGCGCGGGTGAGTTCGGCGCGGTTCCCGGCGGTCACCAGCAGGCCGTTCACGCCCGGGTCGACGATCTCCTCCGGGCCGCCCGGCCGGGTCGCGATGACGGCGCAGCCCGCCCGCATGCCCTCGACCACGACCTGCCCGAACGGTTCGGGCAGCACCGAGCAGTGCACGAGGATATCGGCGTGGCGCAGATAGGATTCCGGGTCGTCCACATGGCCGGTGAAGGTCACCGGGAGGCCGAGGGCGGTGGCGTGCACCTCGAGTTCGGCGCGGTAGGACTGCTCGCCGAAGAAGGTGCCGCCGACCAGGAACACCTCGCGCGGCAGGGTTTTCGCGTCGGCGAGGGCACGCAGGAACAGGTCCTGGCCCTTCCACGGGGCGAGACGGCCGACCACGGCGATGACGGTCTCGGTGGCGGGACGCTGACCCTGCGGGCGGGCGTCGCCGAGGATCCCCGAATCGGCCCCGGACTCCGCTGATTCGTCACCGGCCGGGAATTCGACGCCCGGGTAGGCGACCACGGCCCGGCGTCGCCAGGTGTGGAGCGAGGCGAGAGTGCCGCGGCTGTTGGCGATGACGCCGCGGGCCACCACCCAGCCCAGCACCCGGATGATCAGCGCCAGCGCGCGGCCGAAGTAGTCGCGGGAAACCCGGTCGTGCACATGCCATACCAGCGGCACCCCGGCCCGGCGCGCGGCCACCGCGCCCATGAGCATCGCCTTGGTGCTGCCCGCGACCAGAACCGTGGCGTCCAGTTCGCGCACGGTTACGCCCAGGGTCCAGCCCAGCCGCAGCAGGCCCGTCGCGCCGACCAGCAGGCTGCGGACCCCGGCCTTGTCGATGGTCATGGCGCGGGAGTCGAAACCATTGCGCACGACGCGGGTTTCGATACCGCGCTCGGCCATCAGCCGCAGCATCGGGCCGTCCTCGGTGTACACCACGGCGGTGCGACCGGCCGGCATGGCCGAGACCAGGCGCAGGGTCGCCAGTTCGGCCCCGGAGGGGGCCGCGGTGTGTGCCAGGAACACGGCCTTCAGGGTCATCGCGCGGTGAGCTCCGCATACAGGTCACGGTGTCGCCGGGCCGCGACGGCCCAGGAGAACGTCTCCGCATGGGCGCGACACTGTTTCGGGTCCGGCCGCACCCCGTCCAGGGCCGCGACCAGCCGGGCCGCGAGCGCTTCGGCATCGCCCGGCGGAACGATGAGCGAGGGATCGAGCTCCCGGACCGAGTCCGGCAGGCCGCCGCAGTCGGAGACGACGGGCGGGCGTCCGGCGGCGAGGGATTCGAGGGCGATGAGGCCGAAGCCCTCCAGGGCCAGTGACGGCACCACGGTGAGATCGGCCCGGGTGTAGAGGTCGGTGAGCTCCGCGTCCGACACCGTGCCGGTGAACCGGACGGGGGAGTGCGTCGCGTCGACGAACCGGCTCGCCGCCAGTTCCCGCAATTCGGTCTCGGCCGTACCGGTTCCGACGATCACCAGCCGCGCGTCCGGATGCCGGGTGGCGACCGCGGACCAGGCGCGGAGCAGGACGTCGATGCCCATGCGCTTCTCCAGCCGCCGCACGCACAGCACGATCCCGGAGTTCGCGTCCGGCTCGGTGGCGGTGAAGCGGTCCAGATCGACGCCCGGCGGAATCACCCGGACCTTGTCCGCCCGGATGCCGTAGTCGCCGATCAGCAAACGCCGGAAATGGTCGGACAGCACGATGAATCGGTCGGCGCGGGCGTACCGCACACGCTCCACGAGGTACTTGGCCCGGACCGCGCGCGGGCCCTCGCCCGCCATGCGGCTCTCGGCGGCCCACGGTCCGTGGAAATGGACCACCAGCGGGTTCCGCACCGCCGCCGGACCGTACAGGCAGAAGTGCCGGTCGATCACGGTGTCGCGGGTGAGCGCGTCCCGATCCAGGAAGGCGGTGCGACCGCGATCGAGGGTGGAGCCGCCCGTCGGTCCCCAGGAGCCCGCCCCGGCCGGGGATTCGCCGAAAGCTTTTGCGCTGAGCGCTATTCCGCTGTCGCGGGCGAGTGCCTCGTAGAGATCGGTGAAGTACCGATTCAGTCCCCCGTGAGCGGCCGTGAACCACTCCGACCCCGTCATGAACACCCGAATGGGCCGTGTCACAACCCTCACCCCCGGGTCCGTCACCCGTATTCGGACCGACATCCCGATCCGAACGCCCTTGCAGCGCAAGTGTATGCCAATCCGAGGGTGGAGGAGGGTTAACGAACGGCAATCATGCGACTGGCCAGTCCGTATGGCGAGAAAGATCATGTCGCGCCGGAGCGGGCCGGGACGAATTCCGAATTATGTTGTGACACAGAATAAGCAATTCGCTTCCATCCGGAAGAGCGTCCCGGGTGATTAACGCTCGCGTCGCCGAACGGGATCTGGGTTACGGTGATCGGCGGGAATGATGTGGTCGGAGAGGCAGGCTGTGGGGCGCACACTCGCGCAAGGGCAGGTATTCGCGGGGTACACCATCGAACGGCTGCTCGGCGTCGGCGGAATGGGCGAGGTGTACCTCGCCAGGGACCGCGATCTGCCCCGATCGGTCGCACTGAAACTGCTGGCCGCGGGCAAGGCCGACGATCCCGAGGTCCGGGCCCGCTTCCTGCGGGAAGCCGATACCGCCGCGCGGCTGTCGCATCCGAACATCGTCGCGGTGTACGCGCGCGGCAACGACGACCACCGGCTCTGGATGGCCATGCAGTACGTCGAGGGCACCGACGCGGCGGCCATCCTGCGCGACGGCCCGGTGCGGCCCGACCATGCGGTGCGGATCATCGGCGAGACCGCGCGGGCGCTGGACCACGCGCATCGATCGGGAGTGCTGCACCGCGACGTGAAACCGGCCAACATCCTGCTGGCCTGGGGGACCGAACAGCAGGTCTTCCTGGCCGATTTCGGGATCGCCAAGGCGGTCGACCACACCAGTACCCTCACTCGCACCGGTGAGATGTACGCCAGCTTCCAGTACGCCGCCCCCGAACAGTTCGAGCTGCGCGGCGACACCGACCACCGCGCCGACGTGTACGCGTTGGGCTGCACGCTGTTCCACATGCTCACCGGACAGCTGCCGTATCCGGGGGAGAGCACCGCGCAGCTGGTCGCGGCCCACCTGGGCGCGCCGATCCCCCGGCCGAGCCAGGTGCACGGCACCGTGCCCCCGGCCTTCGACGCGGTCATCGAACGCGCGCTGGCGAAGAACCGCGACCACCGCTTCGGCAGCTGCGGTGAACTGGCCGCCGCGGCCGAGGCGGCGCTGACCGCCACCAACACGGCGCACGGGCCGTGGGTGCGGCAGGAGGTTCCCGTCACTTTCACCGGGGCGACGACCCAGCCCAGCCCGATCGGACAGCCCGGTTCGACGCGGGAGCGGTTCGAGCAGATGCCGACCCAGCTCGGTGCGCGGTCGGGACCGCGCTATCCGATCGTGGGCGGCAGTGGACCGCACCAATTGGATGGCGCCCCACATCGGTTCGCGACGGGTGCGCCCGCCGCGCCCGCTTCGAGTCGCGGTCGCAAGCGGCTGATCGCGGCCTTCGCCGTCGCGCTCGCGGTGGCGGGTGGCGTCGGCATCGGATTCGGCACCGGCGCGTTCCGTTCCGTGGCCACCGGCGGTGGCAGCTCGATCGGTCAGACGCCGGTGCCCGCGGCCGCGTCCAAGGAGGCCGCGGTCCAAGCCGCCTGTGACTACGGCAAGCTCATGAGCTCCTACGACTACAGCAATGGCGACGGCTGGCAGGCCACGGTGATCGCGGGCGCGACCGGCCAGTGGAAGTCGCAGGCCCAGTCGCTGTTGCCGACCATCCGGCTGCTGCTCGAGAACGACGCCGAGCACACCTGGTCCGACACCGCGGCGTGCACGGTGACCTCCGGCGGCGGAACCCATTACGAGCTGGCGGTGGACATCACCGAGCTGACCGCAGCCACCAAGAACACCCCCGACAAGGCCAAGCACCAGAACATCACCATGTCGATGGATTACGTGGACGGAAAGTGGCTGTGCGGCAAGTGGGTCAGCCCCCTGTTTCCGAGCTGACCTAGATGGTCGTGCGCCCAGTTATGATCTTGCGGGCGAATCGATTTCGCGTTGCGTGGGCCCTGCGTTCGTGTAGCGCGAAGGACTGGTCGTGCGATAGATTCGCACCGGATTCGTGCTCGGAACGGGCGTCGGAAGGAATCGCGTGGGGAACTCTGGCGCGGGGGATGGTGCCGGGACGTTGAAGGTGCTCGTGGACAACGGCGAGTACTGGCTCCGCAATCGCGGTGACATCGCCATGATGGTGATGACCGTGGAACGACTGCGGGAACACTGGCCGCACGCCCGCATCGGCATGCTGACCGACGAGCCGCACATCCTGCGCGGGGTGCTGCCGCAGGCCGAGCCGGTGGTGGCGCACGCGGGCGGGTCGTGGGGGCGCGACGGGCTCGCGGGACGGCTCGAGGAGACCGCCGGAGTGCACGTGCTCGGCCCGGCGGCGCTGCGCTGGCGATCGGCCACCGAGGTGCCCAAACACTATCTGCGCGGCGTGAAGAACTGGGCGCGCAAGGAAGTTCACGCGCTCGCCACCGGAGCGCCCGAGCCCGAACCGACCAGCATTCCGGAACTGCCGCCGGTGCCGGCCGCGCTGGCCGGGGCGGACCTGGTCATCGCCCAGGGCGGCGGCTATATGACCGATGTCGACCTGTATCAGGCGCATCGCACCCTCAACCTGCTCGAAGCCGCGCAGCGCCAGGGCATTCCGAACGTCATGATCGGGCAGGGGCTGGGCCCCATGCGCGACGCCGACCTGCTGCGCCGCGCGGCCGAGGTGCTGCCGGGGGCGGATCTCATCGCCCTGCGCGAGGGGCGGCGCGGGCCCAAACTGCTGGCCGAGCTCGGCGTGCCCGAGGACAAGATCCTGGTCACCGGCGATGACGCGGTGGAGTTCTCCTACCGGCTGCGCCGCCCGGGCATCGGCACCGATCTGGGCCTGTGCCTGCGCATCTCGGACTACTCCAAGGTGACCGACTCGGCCCGCGACACTCTCGGCGAGGTGCTGCGCCGCGAGGCCGCCGCCCTGAACACCGCGCTGGCCCCGCTCATCATCTCCGAATACGACGACGAGGACCGCCGCCACACGCTGCCGCTGCTCGAGGGCGCCGCCCGCACCCGGCCCGTCATCGGCCGCGCGGGCACCGCCCAGGACGTGGCGCGACAGGTCTCGCGGTGCCGGGTCCTGGTGACCAGCGCCTACCACCTGGCGGTTTTCGCGCTCTCCCAGGGTATTCCGGCCGTGGCTGTAACGGCCTCACAGTACTACGACGACAAATTCTATGGGTTGGCCGACATGTTCGACGCCGATACCGCCGCCGGACTGCGCATCGTGCACCTGGACGTGGATAATCTCGACGCCGAGTTGACACGTGCGATTCGCCAATTGTGGGAGTCCGCTCCGGAGCTGCGGGATACCCTGCAGCAGAAGGCAGTTGAGCAGATCGACGCCGGCCGTGCGGGCCTGGATCGGGTGTTCCGGCTCGTGGCGGGAGGTGAGGGCTCACCCGGCGAACCGGCCGAACCAGTTCAGGGGGAATGATGAAGAACCTTTCGGTGTGCGTCCCGGCCTACAATTCCGGCCGCACCCTGGAGACCACGCTGCGCTCGATTCTGGACCAGGACACCGACATCGAGGTCCTCGTCCTGGACAATGCCAGCACCGACGACACCGGCGCCGTCGCGAAATCCTTCGACGACCCGCGGGTGGTCATCCACCGCAATCAGGAAACCCTGCCCATCGGCGAGAACTGGAACAAAGCCGTCTCGCTGACCTCGGGCCGCTTCGTCAAGGTCGTCTGCGCCGACGACATCCTGCTGCCCGGCTCGCTGGACAAGCAGCTGGAGATCATGGGCGACAACGGCATCGCCATCTGCTCCTCGAAATTCCAGGTCATCGACGAGAACGGCCGCGTCGAGGAGAGCGATCTGGGTCTGCCCGATCTGCTGGGCCGCCGCGACGCCCGCGCCCTCATGCGCACCATCGTGCACCGTGGCCCCGCCGACTTCGGGCCCACCGCCGCGGCCGTGTTCCGCCGTCAGGACTTCGACCGGGTCGGCGGCTTCCGCGGCGACCTGGTCTTCCCCATGGACGTGGACCTGTTCGCCCGCGTCTGCGCCTTCGGCGACTTCTTCGGCATGCCGGAAATCCTGGCGGCCTGGCGCAATTCGAGCTTCAACCTGTGCAGCCGGACTTCGACGGTCAGCAAGCTCACCGAGATGCTGCGCTTCCACCACCGGATGGGGTCGGAATACCCGGAATACGTGGGCCGTGGCGCGGTGCTCGGCGGGGACTGGCGGCTGGCCCGCGCCGCCGCCGAACGCGTTCGTGTGCGCACTGTCGCGACTGCGCTGCGCCGCCCTGATCTCCTGCACTGAGCGGGGCGAGGTGCGCGGACAACGCTGCGCCGCACCATGTTCCGATCCGCGGGCCCGGGCGGTCGCGAAGCGCGAGACCGCCCGGACCCGGGGAATCAGATGCGGGCCGGCGGGCCGTAGGCCACCACGGTGTCGCCGGCGCTGCTGATCAAGCGCACGAACGGGCGGATGGTGGTGGTGCCCAGCACGCCGGTCACGGTGCCGTGGAAGCCGGACATCATGATGCAGCCGTCGGACCCGGAGACATCGCCGCCCGCCACGTCGACCGACTGGATGCCCGGGCCGAAACCGACATCGAGCTGCACGCCCAGCGTCGGGATCAGGTTGTAGATGTCGACCTTGGGGCCGTCCCCGCCGATCTCGAGTTCGAGGCCCGGGGTCTGGTACTGGAACGAGATCTTGCCCGACAGGGTGGCCGGGTAACCCACCTGGTAGCCCATGGTGAGGTGGCCGCTCCACGGATCGCCGGAGGGCAGGGCCACCTTGAAACAGGCCTTGCCGCTGTGGAACCACTCGCGGGTCAGCGGATTGCCGTCGAGGGGCGGCACGAAATCGATACGGGTGTCCACCGACAGGGCCTCGACGGTCCGGCCCTGCTGATCGACGACGGAATTGTTGCCGTCGATGGCGGCATCGGACGCGCCGCCGCTCAGGACGACGCCGATGGTGCTCGCGACCGCCACGGCCGCGGTGCGCGAAAGCACGGACTTGGTGTTGCGCATGATACTTCCCATTCCCTCATCAGGTATTGCTGCGTAATTACATACGCTCGCTTGATGATTCCCCTGTGCACTCAGGGCACGGGTGAACGTCCACCCGTACCCCTCGGCCGGTGATCTACCCCACGCTGAGGCTATCCCACTCGATTACCCTGCGTGCGGCCGCAATCGCATGATCGCGCTCACGGACCGACGAGTCGCGTGCCGGTGCCCCTCAGGTAGCCGGCGGACGAGAGTTGCTGGGTTCATAGCGATTCACGCACGTCGATCACCCACTTCCCGTCGAGTTCGGGCCACCGGGAGGAAACCTCGGGGAGTAGGTCCGGTAGCGTCAGCAGGACCCGATCTGGCTGCGCCGCAACGAGTTCGGCAGGCGACAGGATCGGGACGTCGGTTCCGGGCATGCGGCGGCCCTGCTTGGCAGGGGAGGCGTCGGCCACCCCGGCGAGCAGTCCGCGGTGCGCGCCCGCGAGATGGAGCAGGGCGACCGCGCGGGAGGCCGCCCCGTAGGCGTAAACGGTGCTGCCGGAAGCGTTCTCCGATTCCAGCCAGGCGCGCAGGGCCCGCGCCTGCTCATCGGCGGCCGACTGGAGTCCGCGCACCACGGCCGGGTCCGCGACCGCCGCCTCCGCGACGCGAATCCGGGCGATGGCCGGATCGGCGTCGGCGGGGGCGTGGACCGCGGCCACCAGGACGGTGCCGCCGTAGAGCTCGAACTCCCACGCCGTTACCGCCGCCAAGCCCGCCGACCGCAGCAGGGCCCGCAGCGAGTCCATCGAGTAGTAGGCGAAATGTCCGTGCCGCAACGCGTTCCACTGCCCCTGTTCGACGATCGCGCGCAGCGAGTGGAACTGCATCAGCAGCACCCCGCCCGGCGCGACGGCCGCCGCCCGCCGCGCGAAGGCCGCGCGCTGATCGGGTTCGTGCATGATGCCGAAGCAGTCGATCACCACATCGGCGGGGCCCTCGGTGACGGAGTAGCCGCGGTCGGTCAGCAGTGGCAGCCAGCTGCCGCCGTGCGGGCTGCCGAACTCGCGCACGGTGCCGCCGCCGGGCAACCAGCCCCCGGCGGCCACCCGGGACACCGCGTCCGCGGCCTGATCCCGCAGCGCCCGCGGCTCCACGCCGCGCGGTTCGGCGGTGACCGTGTCGTCCTCGGCGAGCTGCGCCAGCCCGCAGCCGGCGCACAGGTCCATGGCCAGCGGATGCGCCGCCTCGTCGCCGCCGGATATCGATTCCAGACTCGGAAAGTCGTCCGCCGCAGGCATTTTCCCGAGATCGAGCACCCGGACCAGGGGGCCGTGCCCGCAGCCGCGGCACCTCCGGCCCGGCTCCGTCCGCACGGCCTCCGCCGCCGTCCCGCTCATGGCAGCATGGCCTGGTGCGTATCGAAGCGACCGACCTCGCCGACGTCCTGCTGCTGACCCCGCAACCCTTCCGCGACGATCGCGGCCTGTTCACCCGCACCTTCGACGCCGAGGAATTCGACGAGCACCTGGGCCGGCCGGGCCTGGCCGCGAGCTTCGTGCAGGACTCCCAGTCGCGCTCGCGCCGGGGTGTGGTGCGCGGAATGCACGGGCGCTCCGGCCGCGGTGAGGCCAAGCTGGTGCGGTGCGCGCACGGCGCCGTGCACGACGTGCTCGTCGACATCCGGCCCGAGTCGCCGACCTTCGGTGTGCAGCAGGCCTTCCGGCTGGACGACGACGACTTCCGGCACCTCTACGTGCCGCCGGGCTTCCTGCACGGCTTCCAGGCCCTCACCGAGGTCGCCGACGTCTGCTATCGCATCGACCGCCCGCACGACCCGGCCGAGGACCTGGGTGTCGCCTACGACGATCCCGACCTGGCCATCGCCTGGCCGCAGTCGGTCACGGTGGTGTCGGAGCGGGACGCGGGTGCGGGATCGTGGCGCGAGTTGCTCGCCGCCCATCAGCTCACACCCCGGTCCTGATCCGGCGCAGTTCGCCGTCGAGCACCCCGGCCTCCTGCAGCGACGTCAGGTGCGCCAGGCGCGTGAAGCGCTGGAAGAAGGCCTCCGAGGTGAGCCCGCGCGCGGTGTACTCGCGATACAGCTCGGCCGCGCCGTCGGGAATGCTCCAGCGCGCCTCGAAGCCCAGTTCCTTACGGGCGTACCCGAAGTCGACGCGGTAGGAGCGCGGATCCGCGCCGCTCTCGCCGGTGATGGCCAGCGTGGACTCCGGGACCACGTCGACCACCGCCCGCGCGATCTCCGCGACCGTCAGATTGTTCGTCTCGGTCCCCACGTTGTAGGCGCGGCAGTGCACGGCCTCGATCGGGGCGTCCAGGCAGGTGGCGAAGGCGAGCGCGATGTCCTGCGCGTGCACCAGCGGCCGCCACGGCGTGCCGTCGGAGAGCACCTTCACCTCGCCGGTCAGCACCGCGTACCCGACCAGGTTGTTGAGCACGATGTCGGCGCGCAGCCGCGGCGAGAAGCCGAACGCGGTGGCATTGCGCAGGAACACCGGCGAGAAGCCGGAGTCGGCGATGGCGGCCACATCGTCCTCGACCCGCACCTTGGACTCGGCGTACGGGGTGAGCGGACGCAGCGGCGCGTCCTCGGTCACCAGGCCGGCACCGGCCGCGCCGTACACCGAACACGTGGAGGCGTAGAGGAACCGGCGCACCCCGGCCTCCTTGGCCAACCGGGCCAGCCGCACCGACGCGTGATGGTTGATGTCGTAGGTGATCCGGGGCGCCAGCGCGCCCAGCGGGTCGTTCGACAGTGCCGCCAGATGGACCACCGCGTCGAACCCGGCGAGCTGATCGACGGTCACCTCGCGCAGATCCACCGCGAGGGCGGGCGGCGGGGGCGGAGCGTCGCCCAGCACGCAGTCCGCGAAATAGCCGATGTCCAAACCGGTCACATCGTGCCCGGCCCGCTGTAGGAACGGCACCATGACCGTCCCCAGATACCCCTGATGTCCGGTGACGAGCACCCGCATGACTACGCACCTCCGAAAGTGATGACGGCCTTCTCGAGCAGAAATGCCTCGGCGTGCCGGGCGCGGCACTGCACCCCGCGCAGCCGCGAGAGGGCCAGGAAGGACTGCTCATCGAACCAGTCCCGATTGTGTTGCGAGGGATAGTGTTTCAGCAACAGGGCGGCCTTGGTCTCGGCCAGCCCCTCGGCGAGCGGATGGAACACCGCGGGCTGTGGAGTGTCGTTCTCCCACTTGAGTATTTCGTAGCCGAGCACCAGGTGGTCACGAAATTCCGTGGGGGCCAGCTCGGCCAGCAGCCGGTGGTCCTGGTGGGCGTCGCCGCGATGCGGCGCGAAGACCACCTGCGCCGCGCCGGCGCGGGCCAGCGCGGCCACCGCCTGCTTGGCCCGCGCCCAGTGCGCGGGGGCGTGGCCGTCGGGAATATCGAGAATGGTGAGGTCGAGTTCCGCTCCGGGACAGAAGGATTCGAGCGCGGCATGCTCTTCCTCGGCCCGCTCGGTGCCCGCGCCGGTCAGCACCAGCGCCCGCACCCGAAGACCGGGCCGCGCCTGCGCCAGCGTCAGCAAGGTGCCGCCCATTCCGATGGCCAGATCATCGCAATGCGCGGCCAGGAGCGCGACCTCGGTGATCGCGCCGGTGTCGAAGCCGATCATGCGCCGGGACGCTCCCACACCATCCACGGGCGATCGCCCTGCTGATATCCGGTGTCGAGCTCGGCGCGCTCCTTGAAGGTGTCGGCCGGCTTCCAGAAGCCGTGATGCTGATACCCGAACAGCCGACCCTGCCCGGCCAGCGCGCCGCAGGCGTCCTCCACCAGGTCCCCGCCGGGCGGCAGGTGGTCGAAGACCTCCTGGGTCAGCACGAAGTAGCCGCCGTTCTCCCAGATCGGCAGCTGCGAGACCGGGGTGATGTTCTTGACCTCACCCGCGGAGTTCACGTCCACGCAGTGGAAGGAGGACTGCGGCGGCACGATCATCATCGACGCGGCCGCCCCGGAATCCTGGAACTGCCCGATCATCTCGTCCAACGGGGCGTCGGTCAGCACGTCGGCGTAGTTGGCCAGGAAGTACGGCTCGCCCTCGAGGTGGCCGCGCACCCGGCGCAGCCGCTCGCCGATCGGCGACTCCACCCCGGTGTCGACGAAGGTGATGGTCCAGTCGCTGATGTCGGACTGCAGCAGCTCCACCTTGCCGCCGCGGATGACGAAGTCGTTGGACACCGACTCCTGATAGGTGAGGAAGAAGTTCTTGATGTGGGTGGCGCCGTAGCCCAGGCACAGCACGAAGTCCTTGTGCCCGAAGTGCGCGTAGTAGCGCATCACGTGCCAGATCAGCGGGCGCGGGCCCACCATCTGCATGGGCTTGGGGATGACGTCCTCGGTTCCGTTGCGCATACGCATGCCGTAACCGCCGCAGAACAGTACGACCTTCACGAGCTTTACCTTTCGGCAGGTGTGGATGCGGCGGCGTCGTCGAGCGTCGCATGATGAAGATGGGGGAGCGGGTAGATGATCTCGCCGCCCCGCTCGAGGACGTGACGCAGTTGCGTGGTGATCTCGCGCTCGAGATTCCACGGCAGCACCAGCACCACATCGGGGCGATCGGCGTCGATCCGCTCCGGTTCGTGTATCGGGATGCGGGTGCCGGGCGTGAACCGCCCGTGCTTGTAGGGGTTGCGGTCGACCGTGTACTCCAGCAGGTCGGTCCGGATGCCGCAGTAGTTGAGGAGGGTGTTGCCCTTGCCGGGGGCTCCGTAGCCGACGACCCGCTTGCCGGAGGCCTTGGCGTCCAACAGGAATCGCAGCAGATCCTGGCGCACCCGCTCGGTGTCGGGGCGCAGCTCCAGGTAGCCGGCGACCTCGTGCAGCCCGGCGTCGGCCTCGAGGCGCAGGACCTCGGCGACCCGATCGGTGGGGGTGCCCACACCCTGCGGTCGAGCCCAGATGCGCAGGGAGCCACCGTGTGTGCCGATCAGCTCGCAGTCGACCACCTCGAGCCGGGCGGTGGCCAGGGCGCGCTGGGCGGACAGCAGCGTGTAGTACTGGAAGTGCTCGTGATAGATGGTGTCGAACTGGGCCAGCGCCACCAGGTTCAGGGCGTGGTGCACCTCGATCGACAGCCAGCCGTCGTCGGCCATGAGCGCGCGCAGCGAGCGGGTGAAGCCGAGCAGATCCGGGATATGGGCATAGACATTATTGGCCACCACCAGATTCGCCGGTCCGCGCTCGGCCACCACGCGGGCGGCCAGCTCCTCGTCGAGGAAGCCCGTTTTGGTTGGTACGCCTTTGTTCCGTGCTGCCGCACCGACATTCACCGATGGCTCGATGCCCAGGCACGGGATGCCGGCGGCCACCGCGTGCTGCAGGAGATAGCCGTCGTTGCTCGCCACCTCAATTATGAAACAATTTCCGTTCAGTTTTAGCTGTTCGATTGCCTGGTCCACGAAGAGTTTTGCGTGCCGGACCCAGCTGTCGGAAAACGATGAAAAGTAGGCGTATTCGGTGAATGTCTCTTCCGGGGTGATCAGCGCCGGAATCTGTAGCAGCAGACAGTTTTCGCAGAGCCGCAGGTGCAGCGGATATGTCGCTTCGGGCAGGTCCAGCTCGTCGGCGGTGAGAAATTTCTCGCAGGGCGGCGTGGCGCCTAGATCAAGAACGCTGAGCAATCGATTCGAATCGCAAAGACGGCATTGCACGAAGTTTTCCCCATCTTTCACCGAGTCCAGGCTGCCCGCGCAGCACCGGATGACCAGTGGGTCGGCTCGGTACGGCCTTACGTTACAACAGGATTGCGAGGTGCCCGCGGGCTCGACGACGGACGGATAGTGCCAAAACAACTGTAAATTTGCGACCCGCAGAACCGGGCGTCCGGTCGGCAAACCGTCGAGCCCTGCGCCACAAGGGTTTCGACCAGCTCACACGGTGTGGCTTGCGTAGTTCAACCTGCGATTTTGCGAATAGGGGAAATGGGGGGATGGATGGGGGGAACCGGTCAGGTTCCTATCCGTTACTTTCCGGAAACGTTGAGGCCGTAAGAGATTGAGGGTGTATGACATCCGGTGTGTGTAACATTCGCCTTCTGGCCGCCGAAAGACTCGGCGGCATCATCGGTTGTCATGGTCTGAAAGCCCTTGGGAAACCGGCGTCAGCCTGGTCGTGGAACTGATCAGCGGGGATCGGAACCGAGTTCTCCCGTGGGGGAGGTGCGTTCGTTTCATGTCTTATGAAATCTCTGCCGGTCGCGCCGTGCGCGTGCACCGGCCGCCGCGTCCCGAGCCGCGCTCGGATCGTGAACGCTGGCAAGCAGATTACGCCAGTCGGCTATTTATCAGCGATCTTTGCGTATTAATCCTATCCGTCGGTTTCGCCCAGTGGATTCGTTTCGGCGGATCCGGTGCGGAGCCCCCGTTGGCGTCCCAACTACCGCTCGAGGTTCGCTACACCATGGTGTCCGCCGTGCTGGCGCTGGCCTGGTCGGTGACGCTGGCCCTCAGCGGAACCCGCTCGCCGCGCGTGATCGGCTGTGGCACAGAGGAATACCGGCGCGTGGTGTCCGCGTCACTCAAGCTCTTCGGCGGAATCGCTATTGTTTCGCTACTGCTGCGCGTGGATATCGCTCGCGGGTACCTCGCCATCGCCCTGCCGCTCGGCATGGTGTTGCTCATGGTGGAACGGCGGATCTGGCGGCGCTGGGTCGCGGGCCGGCGCGCTCGCGGCGCCTACCGCACCGCCATGCTGGTGGTCGGCAGTCCCGAGGCGGCGCGAGCGATGGTATCGGCCTTCTCCCTGGACCGTGACTCCGGCTATCAGGTGATCGGGGTCTGCACCCGCGCCGAGGGGCAGCTGGCGGAATCGGTGCTCGAGGTCGGCGGCCGGGAAGTCCCCGTGGTCGCGGGCGATCACGATGTCATCGACGCCGTGCGGCGCACCGGGGCGGACACCGTCGCGGTGACCGCCACGGACAATCTCGGGCCCGCCGACTTCCGCCGCATGGCATGGGAACTCGACGAACTCGGGGCCGAGCTGATCGTCACGCCCGGACTGGTCGACATCGCGGGCACCCGGCTCACCCACCGGGTGGTCGCGTCCATGCCGATGCTGCACGTGGAGAAGCCGCAATACGACCGGGCGAAGTCGATTCGCAAGGGCGTGTTCGACTTCTGCTTCGCCGTCGCCGCCGTGCTGGCCATCGCCCCCGCGCTGGCCTTGATCGCGCTCGCGGTGAAACTGTCCAGCCGGGGCCCGATCTTCTACCTGTCCGAGCGGATCGGCCGGGACGGGCAACCGTTCCGGATGATCAAGTTCCGCAGCATGTACGTCGACGCCGAATCGCACATCAACGCGCTCATCGACAGCAATGGCGGCAATCCGCTGTTCTTCAAGGTCCGCGACGATCCGCGCGTCACCACCATCGGCAAGGTGATCCGCAAGTACTCCCTCGACGAACTGCCGCAGTTCTTCAATGTGCTGCGCGGTGAGATGAGCATCGTGGGCCCCCGGCCGCAGGTGCAGCGGGAGGTGGACTCCTATGACGGCGTCATGCGACGGCGTCTGCTGGTGAAGCCGGGCGTCACCGGGCTGTGGCAGGTGAGCGGGCGCTCCGACCTCACCCCCGAGGACGCCATGCGCCTGGACCTGTCCTATGTCGAGAACTGGTCCATGGTGCTGGATCTGCTGCTGATCGCGAAGACGATCGGCGCGGTGACCCGCGGCGAGGGCGCGTACTGAAGCAAGCGACCGATATATAAGGCGCGCATCGCATCCAGCGGTGCGCGCCTTTCGTCTGCAACCCGTGGCAGACTCTCTGGAACAGTGACGTTCGGGGGAAGGACAGGGGAGGATGACGCTTCCAGATCCGGAAGCCGCGCGCGCGATCCTCATCGGAACCGTGCGCTACGCCCCGGATTCGGGCTTCGAGTCCTTCCCCGAAGTGGAGCGCAGCCTGCTCGACTTCGCCGAATTCCTGCGCGGTGAAACAGGACTGCCCGCGGATCACATCGATGTGGTTCTCGATCCGGGGGACAGTACGACCATCGCGGCCCGGGTCACCGCCGCCGCTCGCGCCGCGACCGGGCTGCTGCTCGTCTACTACGTCGGCCACGGGGTCGCGGTCGACAACCAGTTGCATCTGACCCACACGGGTTCGCGCTCGGCCGACGCCGATGTCACCGCCCTGCCGTATCCGGTGCTGCGGTCGCGGATCAAGTCCAACGCGCGCGGCCCCGTCGTCGTGATTCTCGACTGTTGCCACAGCGGAAGAGCCTTCGGCCGTGACGTTCTCGCCGGGGAAGGCGAGCCGCTGCGGGAGGCCACCGATATCGACGGCGCGTTCGTCCTCACCGCCACCGACGAGAAGACCAAATTCGCGCGGGCCACCGGGGGAGGCGGCCGCACCGCCTTCACCGGCATGATGCTCGACACCCTGCGCGCCGGGGTGCCGACGGCCGACCGGTACCTCACCATGACCGTCCTGTTTCGCGAGCTTCGCACGCGGTTGCCCGCCGCCAACATGCCGAAACCGAAAGCGCTGGAACGGGGCACAGCGGGACGAATCGCCTTGGCCGCCAACGCCGCATGGACCGGTCGCACCGAACCCGCCGCGCTGCCCGGTATCGGCGATACCCCATATCGGGCGACGATCCGCGACATCGCGCCCGCGGAGGGCCTGTCCGATCGCGACGCGGAGTTGACCGAGCTCGCCGACTTCTGCACCGGCGACGAGACGTACCTGTGGTGGCGGGCCGGACCGTGGGCGGGCAAGACGGCCTTGATGTCCTGGTTCGCCCTGAACCCGCCGCCGCGGGTGCGGGTGGTGGCCTTCTTCATCACCTCGCGCATGGCCGACCAGGACGATCATCGGGCGTTCACCGACGCTGTGCTGGAACAGCTCTCGGCCCTGCTACCGGATCAGGCCGCCACCGTGGCCAGCGCGACCGGGAGCCGGGACGGGCTGCGCCGCCACATGCTCGCGCTGGCCGGCGAACGGGCCGCGGAGCTCGGGCATCGGATCGTGCTGCTGGTCGACGGGCTCGACGAGGATCGCGGGCGGACCAGCATCGCCTCGCTGCTGCCGAAGAATCCCGGACCCGGCCTGCGGGTCCTGGTCTCCGGGCGGCCGAATCCCGGACTCCCGCTGGATGTTCCCGCCAACCATCCGCTCCGGCACTGCCGCCGCCGCGAACTCGGACCGTCGGCCAAAGCCTTCGACATCCGCGACGCCGCGCAGCTGGAACTGCGGGGGATTCTGGAACGCTCCGACGCGGACCAGCAGATTCTCGGACTGGTGACGGCCGCGCGCGGGCTGACCCGCGCCGAGCTCGAGGATCTGACCGGGTGGCCGCCGTTCCGCATCGAGACCATTCTCTCGGGCGTCACCGGCCGCACCTTCCGGGTCCGGACCAGCCGGTTCGGGGCCGACCACGTGTACCTGCTCGCACACGAGACCCTGCAACGCGAGGCCGAAGCGACGCTGGGCCGCGCGCTGCTCGCGGAATACCGAAACCGATTCCACGCCTGGGCCGACCGCTTCCGCGACCGCGGGTGGCCGGTGGAGACGCCGACCTATCTGCTGACGCGATACTTCTCGATGCTGCGCAGGCACGGCGACATGGTGCGGATGACCGAACTCGCCCTCGACACCGCGCGCCACGATCGGCTCCTACTGCTGTCCGGCAGCGACCAGATCGCGCGAACCGAGATCGCGACCGTGTCGGGTGTCTGGCTCGAGCAGCGGGATCCGGACCTGGTCGCGGTCGGCGATCTCGCCCTGCGGCGGCACCGGCTGACCCGGCGCGGACGCGACATTCCCGCGAAATTGCCTGCGGCACTGGCCGAGATGGGTGAACTCGTGCGGGCGCGGAGCCTGGCGGACGGACTGCTGGACCCGCACCGCCGCCTGCGCGCCCGGATCGGGGTCGCCTCGACTCAGTTTCTCCGCGACGATCCGCCACACAATCGGGCCGTGATCGACTCGCTGCGGGAGTCGGAGACCTCCGTCGTGCGCGACGCGGACCTCGCTCGCCTGGTCGACGCCCTCATCGCCGTCCCCGATATCGAGAGCGCCGAACTGCTGGCCGACGAGATCACCACACCCGTGGAACGGGTTCGGGTGCTCGCGCGACTGATTCCGGCCTGGCGGTCGATCGGCTCTCACGAGGCGATCGAGGCCGCGAAGACCGAGATCGACCGCCACGTGGTGTGGGCGCGCACCGCGGAACGCGACGAGGTCTTGCGTCCCGCGGTGCGCGCCTACGCGGCGCTCGACGATCACGACCGCGTCGAAGAGCTGAGCGGCGCCACCGAATCCGTCGGGGTGCGGGTGGTCGCCCTGGCTGCGATCGCCCGTTCGTTCGTCTCGCGGGGCGACACCGAATCGGCTGCCCCGCACGTGCGGTCGATCCGGTCGGAGCTCACGCTGATCAGCAGCAAGGTGGTCCGATCGCACGTGCTGGCCGCCATCGCCGACGATCTCGTCGCGGCCGGATTCTGCGAGGTGCTGCGCGCGGAGACCGACGCCGTGCTGATCGACATCGAGGACTGGCTCGCCCAGTTGGAGGCGTCGGACACCGGGTTCGATACCGCGTTCAACGACGCGATCAGCGGCATCTCCGACTACCCGTGGGGTCATATCGAGGCCGCGGTCGTACAGCTGGCCGAGTGCCTCGTCGCGCTGGGGGAAGCTGATCGCGTGGTCGCGCTGGCCCGCCGATTCACCCGGGGGACAGGCGGACTCGAGGTGGCTGTCCGCGCGCTGACCGCCCTGCTCGCGGCGGATCGGACGGCCGATGCCCGGCGGCTCGTCACCGAGATCGAACTCCGCGCGTACCAGAGCATCGACCCGCGCGAACGCGACCTGGTCCGGTACACGATGACGCGGGCGCTGGCCGTCGCGGGCGAGATGACCCGCGCTGTCGCGATCGCCGACCGGATCGACGGCGACGACCACCGGATCCTCGCCTTCACCTATCTCGCGACGCGGTCATCCGAATCCGCAACCAGCAGAAGCGTCTTCCTTGAACGAGCGATGAGCGCCATGCGCGTCGGCACCACGCTGCCGAACGGCGGCTACCCGCGGACCGACCGGTCATTCCTCACCACGGTCTTCGCCACCGACTGGCTCGGCGGCACCGCGGCTTCCGAGCCGAGTACGCCGCTGGCCGCGCTCGTTCGCGCGCTCCTGGACGATGCGGCGGTCGAGCGGGTACGCGATCTGACCGACCACCTCGTCGTGATGTATCACGGCTCGCTCGATCCGGTCGACGGTCTGGCTCCGGGGCTGGGCGGCCTCGCGGTGCTGCTCGCCGACACCGGACAGCTCGAAATGGCCCGCGAGCTGATCGACGGGATCACCCTGCTCCCCGTGTGGCTGACCTCGCGAATCCGTGCGGGCGCGGCGATCTGGAGTGAACCCGCCACCGTCGCGGAGCTGCTCGACGATGCCGAGCAGATCGCGATCGCGCTGCGAACCGTCGTCGAGGACGGCAGCGGCGAGCTCGCCGCCTTGGTCGCCGCCCGAGTCCGCGACGAGGCCGAAAGAACCGCCACCGCACGCGATTCACCCGACCTGCTGACGAATCGTGTGGTCAGCGCCCTGTTCTCGGCGGCCGTCGGCGATACCGACGCGGTGACCAGACTCCTGGCGACCCGATGGATGACCCCGCTCGGCGAAGAACGCGTGCTGGCGATGCTCGCCGGCTCGACCGCCCGCGCGGGCGCGGTGGACCGAGCGCTGGAGGTCGCCGAACGACTCACCGACGACCTCGCCCGATCCATCGCCTACCGAGAAATCCTGGCCGCCCAGGTGAAAGCGGGCCGCGAACCCAACGTGCTCACCCGCCGCCACTCGATCCCGGTGACCGGAGAGCGAATCCACGCCATGGCACAGGTGATCCCGGCGCTCGCCGACGGAGACCGATCGGAACGCTCGAAGACCGCGCTGGCATCCGCCACCGAACTCCTCTCCCAACTCCCCCCGGCCGAGACCCGCGACCGCGCGGCCGCCCGCCTGGTCGACGCCGCCCTCGCGATCGGCGCCCTCGACCAAGCCGTCGACCTCGCCCGCGGCACCACCCGCGAAATCCGCGGCCACCTCCTCACCCACATCGCCGACACCCTGGTCCGCACCTACCCCGCCGTACCGCCCGCCACCCAGGGCTTCGCCCGCCGCCGCATCCGCCGCCTCCTCGCCGAAGCCTGGAGCGTCGCCCCTTGGTCCTCGGTCCTGGACACCGTCGCCCGCTTCGACCCGGTCCTCCTGGTCGGCATCACCGACGAGGCCCTTCGCCTGGACTCGCTGGAACGCGTCACCAATCCCTGAACGTCGAACAGCGCCAACCAGAGACGGTCCGCTCGACGAACGGTCAGTTCGTATTGACCATGTGCCGCTCAATGGCTGAGTCGACCGGGTCCGTGGCGGTCGTCGCAGGCGAGGACTCGACACCGTCGAAAATCGCGTCGAGAATCCCGGCACGGTCGAGTGTGGCGCGGCATCCGTGGGACTCCCGCGCGCTGGCGATCACGGCGTGCAGCACCGCGGCATGAACCCGCGACCGTGGCACGGTCAACCGCCGGCCGCACCGTTCACTTTCACGCAGCCGTGCCTCGACAATGTCGAGCACATCCTGGATGACCTGTATCTCGATCGCATCGAAGTCATCGCAAGACATGGTGACCACCCAAAAACAGTGCACTGCAGCCCACTATCGCCGCTCGCACGATCATCGACAACGAGCGCCTCGCCTCGGCAGGGGACCGAACGGCCCGTTTGTCGAGCACCATCCGTCCCGCCGCCACGAGGGCATCTCGTGCCCGCGAGCGCACCAGACACGTGTCAATTCCACACCCGAGGTGTAGCTGCATCGCCGTATGCGCCTGTGTGGCAGTCAGTTTGCCGGGATCGGAGTAGCACGACCACAACCCGCGCACCGAATACCTCGCCACCGCGGGCTCCTCGATCGCTTGCTCGCTCGCCGCGGTCTGCCGCTTCTCGCGTTCGATCCGGTCGATGATCGCCTGCACCGACCACTGGTTGTTGCTGGACATAGTCACCTGCCTCCGTGTCATCGCTGTCGTGCCAGCACATCACCGGAACCCCGTGCAGGAACCCAAAATTCGGACGTTCCGATCACGTTGCTCCAAAGCGCCAGGGCGCAGTCCGTGCTCGGCGTACTGTCTGTTCCGCAATGACGTGTGGTTCGTTCCGAAACGTCAGGATGCAGACATGACCAGCGACGATGAACCTTCGACTTTGCCCAGACGGCAGTTGGGCCGGTTTCTGCGCGAGGCTCGCGACAGCCGTGGGCTATCGATGGATCGGGCTGCACAGCTGGTGGAGTTGAGCAAGACCGCCTTGCACCGCATCGAGACCGGTGGGGTGAAGAAGCTCCGTATCCGCGATATCGGAGCCCTCTGCGAGCTGTACGAGGTAACACCGGCTGATACCGACCGCGCCATAGAACTGGCCAAACAGTCCCAGGTCGCATCCTGGTACACGGCGTTCGGTGGGCTCTACAGCGATACGACCTTCAACATGTATGTCGGCTTGGCTGCCGCGGCGCGGCAACTGATCGCCTACCACGAGATAGTTCTCGGCCTGCTCCAGACCGGGGACTATGCCCGCTGCCTGATCACTGCGTTCTATCACGGCAGCAGCAACGAGGACATCGAGCGCCGAGTCGAGTTGCGTCTGAAGCGGCAGGCGATCATCACCCGAAGAGCCGACCCGGTGAAGCTCGAACTGCTCCTGCACGAATCGGCTTTGCACCGGATGGTCGGCGGCCCGCACGTGATGTCAGCCCAACTGCATCACCTGGCGGAACTCGGGAAGCTGCCGAACGTTTCGCTGCGCGTGCAGCCGTTCGCCGCAGGATGCAGTCGAGGGCTGCTCCACGGCCCGTTCGTCATTCTGGAGTTCGGGTTCGATGCCAAGTCTCGACCGATCGAACCGCCACTCGTCTACCTCGAGGGTTCAGGGAAGCCGGATATCTACATGGAGAACCGCGATGATGTACGGCGCTACCATGAAATCGCTTCGCTCATAAGGGAAACGGCATTGACCGAGGCGAAGACCCGAGACCTGCTACGGCGGGTAGCAAGGAGCTACACGGCATGAAGCCCGACCTGACCGGAGCACAGTGGTTCAAGAGCACCCACAGCAGCGGCCAGACCGACTGCGTCGAGGTTGCCTGGCTCCCGGAAGGCAGAGTCGGACTACGCGACTCGAAGAACCCGGCCGGCCCCGCACTGGTGTTCGCTCCCTGCGAGTGGGAGGCCTTCACGGCCGGGGTGATCGGCGGTGAGCTCGATCGTGACCGTTGATTCGACCGAGGGACACTGGTTCAAGAGCAGTTACAGCGAAACCGGTTCCCAGTGTGTGGAGGTCGCATTCCTTTCCGCGGGCCGGGTCGGAGTTCGTGACTCCAAGAACCCAACCGGCCCGGCCCTTGTGTTCGAATCCGGTGAGTGGGTCGCCTTCACGGCCGGCGTGATCGGCGGTGCGCTCGACGGTTCGGAGTGAAGGATCGTTGATCGTGAATGCTGTTCTCCTGAACGAGAATTGGATCGTGGAGAGCTGCCCTGCTGCCGTATAGTCGGGGTCCTACGACAGGCGTCGGTACGCGATCGCCGTCGGCAGGGGGTGCAGGGTGTCGGGCTCGTCTGATCTGCGGTCGCTGTTCAGCTCCGGTGGTGACGACATCGCCGCCGTTGACGTGTTCACCAATCGCCACGACGAATGGTCCGCGGTGGCCGAGAGTCTCGTCACCCATGTCAACGATCAACAGGCCGGTCGCTGTCGAGTCGATGATTTCTCGTCCCCGCGCCGGAATGTACTGGTGTTCTACGGCGTGGGCGGCATCGGGAAGACCACCTTCTCCCGACGCCTCGAAACTCATCTCGGCGTCACCGGTTCCCATGGCGCGGAGACCTTCTGGTCGCCCATCCCTGACCAGGTCGGGCGCGTGCTGCCGGTCCGCATCGACCTCGCACGTCAAGGCGGCGTCGGGTTCGAAGACGCATTGCTGGCGGTCCGGCTGGCGTTGGGAAAGCTGGGGTGTCCGCTGCGGGCCTTCGACATCGCCCTGCGCTGCTATTGGGAAGTCAACCACCCGAGCGAATCGCTCGAAGGCTACCTGCGACGGCACGGGTTGCTGCGCCGGCTTTCGGAGAAGGCAGCCGTCCCCGAGGATCTCCGCGCGGTGATGGAAGACCTGTCGGGTGCCGTCGAGATGCCCAGTGCGGTTGGCGCGACCGTACTCGGATTCGTCACCGGCCTTACCAAGGCCTTGCGGGAACGTCACGACAAAGTCCGCGCACTGTCGCGGTGCACCCGGCTACCGGACCTCCTCGACGCACCGCAGGACATCGACACGCTGTCCTACTTTCCACACCTGCTCGCCTGGGACCTCTCGCAGATTCCCGCGAAACATGCGGCGACACCGGTGATCATGCTCGACACCTTCGAGGACATCACCGAGCGCGGGCACCGGGACGTGGAGAAGCTGTATCAGCGGATGGTGTGGTTGATGCCGAACGCCCTGTTCATCATCACCGGTCGCAACCGGCTGCAGTGGGACGACATCAGCCTCGAAGGCCAACTCGACTGGACCGGTGGCCACCGATGGCCCAGTCTGGCGCCCGACGCTGCCGCTGAACCCCGCCAGCACCTCGTCGGATATCTTTCCGACTCCGACCGTGACCACTATCTGCGCACTCGCCTCACCCGTGGCGGCCGACCCGTGATTCCCGATGCGGTCCGTTCGGCGATAGCGGCCCGCTCCTACGGCCTTCCGCTGTACCTCGACCTCGCGGTGATGCGGTTCCAGGACGTCCTCGCCCGCACGGGCGCGGCCCCGGGGCCAGAAGAATTCCAGCGCGACTTCCCGGCGCTCGTTGCCCGCGTCATGCGAGACCTGTCCCCGGACGAGCGGACGGTCCTCAGGACGGTGAGCCTGCTCGACGCGTTCTCGATCGACTTGGCCACCAACGCATCCCGGCTGGCCCGGGACTCCGCCGCCCTGAACCTGGTGGAGCGACCGTTCATCACCTACAACCGGGAATCCCCCTGGCCCTACCGGCTCCATGAGCTGCTCCGCACTGCCGTCCGTGCCGCCGACGCCGCCACCGAGGACCGGTGGTCGCCTGCCGACTGGCGGCGCGCCGCACAGTCAACCTTCACGGCTCTCCGTGACCAGGTTCCCGCGGCCTCGGGCTACCGGTCGCGGCGGCAGCTGATGGCGTGCCTCACCCAGGGTCTGCGGCTGGGCAGCGAATTCGACCTCGAACCCGGCTGGCTACTCGAAGTCGCCTGGCGTTATGTCCTGGAATCCATCTGGGAACCTCTCGCGCTTCCCGCTCCGGGCAGTGACGGCGCAGCCGCGGCCATCGCGCGCACGCTGCACGCGATCTCCCTCGGACAACGGGCACATCGCCGCGACAGCGTGGACGAGCTGACAGCAGTGCTGTCGATGGCGGGGTTGCCTCCGAGCATGGAAGACCTCACCCGCTACTACCTCGGCGAGAATCAACGCCACCTCGGCCTCTACCGCGAATCCGCGGACAACATGCGCCATGTCGCCGCCGGTAGCAGTCCCCTTGCCAGACAAGCACTACGCGGGCTTTCACATATCGCGCGTCACCTCGGCGACTTCCCCGAGGCACTGTCCACCATAGAAGCGCTCGACCGCGACACTCACTACTTCCGTGCTCTGGGACACCTGTGGTGGGTTCACGGCGAAATCACCCTCGCCTGCTCCGCCTATCACACCGCCCGGCAGGTGGCCCTCGAACAGGATCAGCCCGGTCCCGCAGCCCTCGCCCAAGCCGGTCTCGCCTTCGCCGCGGCGTTCGACGATCCCGCGCGTGCCACCAGTCAGATCGCACTCGCGAACGCATTACTCCACGGACTCAACCAAACCTGGTCCCAAGCGCAGGTTTCCACCGCCGTCCTGCTGCAAGCGGCGGGCAGCGATACCGATATCGCCGGGCACGCCGCCGAACTCGAACACTCCTACACCCGTACAGGGCTCGGTTCCGCGCTCGCCTACCTGCGGTTCGCGGTCTGCTACCACCACGCCATCCGGGGCGAGCAGCCCGAACTCCGCAGCGCGCTGGACTCTTTGGAGGAATCCACCAGCGACGGTGAATACCGGTACCTCGTCGATATCGTGCACAGCCTCGCCGGCAACGAATCGGACCCAGACCATTCCGGCCCACGATGGATCGGCGGAACCGAGAGTGTTGTCGGACGATGGCGTGGCATGATCGCGGCTCGCAGAGCAGCGCTCGGGCTCCAACCCGTGGACCCGGCGTGGGACAGCGATACGCTCGACCCCATGACCGGCACCACGTCGTCCGCGTTCACCAGCGAATCCGCCACCCGCGCACTGCGACTCGCGGCACTCGAATCCGGCCTACCGATCGGCGACGCCCGCCTCATCCGCATCGGTGAGAATGCGATCTACGCTCTGCCCTCCGCCGGCGTCATCGCCCGCATCGCCCGCAGCGATGCCAAGCTTCCGCGGGTCGAGAAAGAACTCGCCGTCGCTCGATGGCTGGCCCGCAACGATTTCCCCGCCGTCCGAATCGCTGAGAATCTCCCGCAACTCGTGCGGGTGGACGGTCGCATCGTCACCTACTGGACCCTCGCCGACACCGCAGGCACCGTAACGATCGACGATCTCGCCACGCTGCTGCGGGACTTCCACGCCCTAGCGGCACCGGACTTCCCACTGCCGACGTTCGACCCGTTCTCCGCGGTCCCCGACCGCCTCGCCGACCCCGGGAACGCCGACCCCGTCGACGTCGCGTTCCTCACCGACCTCTACCAAGACCTGCGCACCCGCTATCAGTCGCTCGAATTCACCGACCTCGGCGTCATCCACGGCGACGCCCACCAGGGCAACATCATCCCCACCCCTGGCGGACCGCTGCTGTGTGATTTCGAAGTGGTCGCCTTCGGCCCGAAGGCGTGGGACACAACGACAATCGCCATGACCGTCGACCGCTTCGACCTCGCCGAATCCGACTATCAGCGGTTCACCGAGATCTACGGCGACGACGTCACCGAGCACCCCCACTACCGGCTCCTGCGCGATATCCGGGAGCTGACCATGGTCACCTGGCTCATGCAGCTCGTCGGCCTCAGTGACAGGCACGCCGCAGAATTCCGGCACCGAGTCATGAGCATGCGCGATGGCGACCGCCAGCAGAAGTGGAATGCCTTCTAAGTGTGTCCGGGTACCGCGAAATATGCTGTCGCAGTGGCCGATATCGTAGACCTGACCTTTCCCCCTGCTCTGGCGGAGGTCTTCGCCATCGGTTTCGAGTGGAACTGGGACGAGGAGACCGACGAATCCACCGGGTGCGACTTCGAACCGTACGGGCAATTCGAAGCGCCCGATCGTACGGCGTGGTGGTTCCGGCTCTGGACGGGCAACGACGAGGTCGACGGTCGCGAATTCCGGTTCTTCGGTTCCACCGGCGCCGGAGACTACGTTGGTTGCTGGCTGATCCGACCGGATGCGCCGCTCGCAGCCCAGCCCATCGTCTACGTCGGGTCCGAGGGTGAAACGGGTGTGATCGCACGGAGTCTCGGCGACCTGCTCTGGATCTTCGCGAACGGCTCGGGGCCGGCGGAGGCCTTCCTCTACCCGAGTATCGACACCGAGCCGAACGACGAGTTTCGTGCGATCGCCGAGCGCTATGCGCCGGGGGCAGGCCGTCCGACCGCAGAGATCGTGGCCGATGCCCGCGACGAGTTCCCCGGCTTCTCGGCGTTCATCGAATCTTTGTGTCGTTGAACGAGTCCGGCGAGACGAACGCAATTCCCTGAACGTCGATCAGTGGTCGCTGCGCGGGGACAGTTCGACGACGGGGATCACTCGGGTGGTGCGGTTCTGGTAGGTCGCGTAGCCGGGGTAGGCCTGGAGGATTTGGGGCCAGCGGGCTTCGCGTTCGGCGGCGGGGAGGACTCGGGCGGTCATGGGTTGGGACGGGCCGTGCTGGAAGGACACTTCCACCGAGGGGTTGGCGGACAGGTTGTGGAACCAGGCGGGGGAGATTTCGTCGCCGCCTCGGGAGGCCACGATCAGGTAGCGGGGGCCGTCGACGATCGGGACGGTCAGGACGACGGTGTGGGGTTTGCCGGTGCGGCGGCCGGTGGTGGTGAGGGTCAGGGTGGGCATGTTCTTGAAGCGGGTGCCGAGTTTGCCGGCGGTGACGTCGATCAGGCGGCGGTGCAGGGTGGTCGAGGTCTTCAGGAACAGCTCGGTGGCGGTGCGGTGGAGGTCGGGCACGGCGGGCTCCTCGGGTCGGTGGGACGGTTGGGAACAACGATCGAGCCACCCACTAGTAGACGACCAGTGACCGGTCAGTGGCCGAGGCGCGCCCGGGCCGCGGTGATCCATGTGGGGTTTCCACACGCCCGTCCGATATCGAGGGCGGCGCGGTGGTGCTCGGCGGCCAGGGCGGCCTCGCCGCGGCGGGCCGCCAGATCGCCGAGCACGGCGTCGACGGGACCGACCACATACGCGCCGGTGTCCGCGCCACCCAGCCGACCCCGGTAGACCAGCAGGTCGGTGTAGGTCTCGGCCGCCTCCCGTGGCGTGCCCAATTCCGCGACCACCATGCCGCGCAGGGTGAGGAAGAACGAGCGGAACCGGTCGTGGCGGATCGGTTGCGCTCGGCGCCACATCGATTCGGCGGCCGAGCGATCACCGGCGGCGAGCAGGACGAGCACATGGAAATCGACGACGGCGTCCAACGACACCGCGTCGGCCTGCTCGACGAACGTCGTGATCACCGGCGCCAGCTCGCCCAGCCGCCCGCGGCCCAGATAGACCGTGAAAATGGCCATCAGCACGATGCCGTCCGCGTTGAGAATGCCCGCGCCGGCGAGCAATTCACCGGCGCGCAGGTAATGGCGCTCGGCGTCGTCGGGGTCATCGGCGGCCAGCGCCAGCAGCCCGCGAGCCATCGCATTGGCCAGCTGAGCCTGCCGCCACTGATAGCGGTCGGCCGTCACCGTGGTCGCCTCGAGATGCTCGCGGGCCGCGGCCAGGTCTCCGGAGGAGGCGGCGGCTTGCAACGCGATGGTGTGGCCCAGCAGCTGATACGTGTGATCGCCGGTACGCCGCCCGATCTCGATCAACTCGGTGCCCAGCGCACCGCGATCCGGGGTGTCGTAGAGCGAAGCCCGAGCCTGAAGCACCGGTGCGAGCAGGGTGTCGTCGCCCAGCTCACGGGCGATCGCCTCGGCCTCGGCCGCCGCCGGGCTCGCCTGTTCGCCTGCCTCGCCGCCGATCTCGTCGACCAGCGCCACCAGCAAGCGGCAGCGGTCGGCCGGGGACAGGCCGGGCAAGCGCAGCGCGTTCTCCAACCGGGCGACGATCGGGTGCTCGACCACGCCGTACTGCCGGTTCATCCACGGGGTCGGCGCGTCCCAGGCGGTGAAGGCCCGCACCACCAGGTCCGGTCGATCGGCGTCCTCGGCCAGCCGCACCGCGCGGTCTCGGGCGGCACGCGCTGCCAGCGCGGACCCGGCGGAGAGGTGATCGTGACCGGCTCTGCCCAGCAACGCGACCCGTTCGTCGACGGTCTCGTCGCGGGGGAGTCGCTCCAAGGCGGCCACCGCGCGTTCGTAACCGGTCGCGGCGACGTCGTAGGCGAAACGCCGCTCGGCGCGGTCGGCCGCCGCCACCGCGTAGCGGGCAGCCCGCCGCGCCGTCTCCGGGGTCACCGATTCGCCGAAATGATGGGCCAGAGCGGTCAGATCGTCCGGAGCGATCTCCTCGAGCGCGGCCCCGATCCGGCGATGCCAGCGATCGCGGCGCACCCGCGACAGATCCCCGAGCAGGGTGTCGCGGACCAGGACGTGGGTGAAACGGGCACGGCCGCTGGCGGGTTCGTCGAGCAGATTCGCCACGCTGCCCGCCTCGACCGCATTGAGCACGTCCTCCTCACCCACCTCCGCGGCCCGCAGCAATACCGCGAGATCGAACTCCCGGCCGATCACCGCGGCCAGGCGCAGCAACGCCACATCGGTCTCCGGCAAGCGGGACAGTCTGCGGCGCAGTACATCTCGCACGCCCTCGGGGACCTCGGACGCGGCGACCAGCTCGCCCTCGCTGCGCAGCAGCCGCGCGGTCTCGGTGAGGTAGAAGGGGTTGCCGCCGGTGCGTTCGTGCAGGGTCGCCAGCACCGAGTCCGCGGGGGCGCTTCCGGTCAGCGCGGTGACGAGCCGGGCGCTGTCCTCGAGGCCCAGGCCGCGCAACTGGATTCGCGCCCGGATCGTGGTTGCGAGACCGGCCAGCGCCTGGGTCAGCGCGGGCGGCGCCTCGTCGGGCCGGTAGCCGATCACGACGAATACCGGAGCGCGGGTGGCCGCCGCGGCGAGCAGGGCCGCGGTCTCGGCATCACAGCGATGCACGTCGTCGAAGAGAATCGCCAGCGGTCCCTCGGCCGCGACGGCGGTCAGGTAGTCGCACACGGCCCGGTGCAGTAGGAACCGGCCGTGGGCGCGGTCGGCCTCGGGTGCGCCCGCGGCGTCGGTGAGCAGGGGAGCGAGCGCGGGAGCGAGCCCGGCGGGGTCGTGCTCGGCGGCCAGGGCCCGCAGGATCTCGACCCACGGCCACGCGGAGGGCGCGGCCTCGTCCTCAGGGCAATGACCCAGCACCACGCGATAACCCGAGTCCCGCAGGTCGTCGCGCAGTCGGCGCAGCAGCGAGGACTTGCCACTGCCCGCCTCACCCACCACGGTCGCCGTCCGTGGACCGGGAGCGGCGGCCGCCGCGTGCAGGGACGCGAGTTCGGTTTCGCGCCCGAGGAACTCGGGTACCGCCGGACCCGGAACCGGCTCGCGCGGCGGCGCGGGAACGGCGATCACCTGCTCCTGCACCGGGATCCGTTGGGCCAGGATGTCGGCTTCGAGCCGGGCCAGGGCCGGACCCGGATCGATGCCCAGCTCCTCGGCGAGCACCTCGCGCGCCTGCCGCAGCGCCGCGAGCGCCTCGGCCTGACGGCCCGCGCGATACCGGGCCAGCGCGGTGAGCCGCCACGCCTCCTCCCGCAACGGATGCTCCCGGCACAGCACCTCGGCCTCGGCCGCCGCCGACGCCGGCTCGTCCTGTTCGAGCAGCGCCACCGCGAGCTGTTCGCGCGCGCTGAGCCGCAGCTCCTCGAGTCGCACGGCTTCCGCGTTCGCCCAGGACTCCTGCGCGAACGCCCCGTACGCCGGACCCTGCCACGCGGCCAGCGCCCGCTCGAGCGCGCGCCGCCGTTCGCGCGGATCGTGCAGCCGTGCAGCCGCGTCCAGGTCGGCGCCGAATGCCCACGCGTCCACCTCGGTGGTGTCGAGTCGCAGCGCGTATCCGGGAGCTCGACTGATCAGCACCGTCGCCGGTGTCCGCGGCGCGCGATCCGGTTCCAGCAGCCGCCGCAGATTGGAGACGTAAGCCTGGAGCGAGCCCAGCGCCCGGGGCGGCGGCTCGCCGCGCCACAGGTCATCGATCAACCGATCGACCGGCACCACATCGCCCCCGGCGACCAGCAGTCGCGCCAGCACCCCGCGTTGCCGCGGCCCGCCGAGATCGAGTTCCCCGCGCTCGCCGGTCGCGGTCAGTGCGCCGAGTACCCGAATCCGAACCATGATCGCGTAAGTCTAGGACGGCCGCCCCCTAGTCCGCCTCGAGTCGATTCCAAGCGTGCCGAAGCACTCTCGTCGCAATCACCGACTTCGACAGGAGCAGCCATGAGCACCGACATCGCGCAGGCCCGGCCCGACACCTACGACATGGTGGTCGTGCACAACGCCTTTCGCCGCCACTTCCGCGCCCTGCCCGCCTTGGCGTCCGGCGTCGCCCCGGGCGATGTCGAGCGTGCCCGCGTCCTCGCCGACTTCCTGGCCGAACTGGGCACCGGGCTGCACAGCCATCACACCGGCGAGGACGAACTGATGTGGCCGCTGCTGCTCGAACGCGCCCCCATGGCCGCCAACCTCGTCCTGCGCCTCGAGGAACAGCACGAACGCATCGCCGAACTCTCGACCCGCGCGCAGCGCGACGCCGCCGAGTTCGCCACGGCCGCCGACCCCGCCGCACGAGACCGGTTCGCCGCCACCGCCACCGCCCTCGCGGCCGCGTTGGACGAGCACCTCGCCGAGGAGGAGACTCACATCCTGTCGGTCGTCGAGCAGGTCATGACCGTGTCGGAATGGCGGGCGCTCGGCGAACGCGGGCGCGCGCACATGCCCAAGGATCGCCAGCTGGTCTTCCTCGGCTTCCTCCTGCACGCCGCCTCGGCGCCCGATCGGCACAAGGTTCTCGCGGAGCTCCCGAGGGCCGCGCGCCTGGCTTGGCGGCTGCTCGGCCGTCGCACGTTCGACCGGGAATATCGCCAGGTCTACGGCACCGAACCGAACTGGTGACAGATCAAATGAACGCTATTTAGTAATACGTGTTCACAAACCGGCCTGTGGTGTGGTTCACTCGACGTCGAACGTGTTCCAAAGGAGGTTCCGTGTCCGCGCCGTCCATTCCCAACGGTTTCGACTTCACCAACCCCGACCTGCTGGCCGAGCGCCTGCCGGTCGAGGAGTTCGCAGCTCTTCGCAAGCAAGCCGCTCCGTTCTGGGTGCCGCAGGCCGATGGCCTGACCGGCTTCGACGACGGCGGCTACTGGGCCATCTCCCAGATGGATGACATCAAGGAGATCTCCAAGAACCCCGAGCAGTTCTCCTCCGAGGAGAACACCGCGGTCATCCGCTTCTACGGCGACATCGCCCGCGAAGAGATCGAGGTGCAGCGCTACCTGCTGCTGAACATGGACCCGCCCAAGCACACCAAGCTGCGCCGCATCATCTCCAAGGGCTTCACCCCGCGGGCGGTCGAGTCGCTGCGCAACGCGCTGCGTGAGCGCGCCGAGAAGATCGTGCACGAGGCCAAGAAGAACGGCTCGGGCAACTTCGTCGAGCAGGTCGCCTGTGAGCTGCCGCTGCAGGCCATCGCCGAGCTCATCGGCATCCCGCAGGAAGACCGTCGCAAGATCTTCGACTGGTCCAACCAGATGATCGGCTACGAGGACCCCGAGTTCGACGGTGACCACAAGGTCGCCACCGCCGAGGTCATGGGCTACACCTACAACCTGGCCGAGCAGAAGCGCGCCTGCCCGATGGACGACATCGCCTCCACCCTGCTGCAGGCCGACCTCGAGGGCGAGTCCATGGCCTCCGACGAGTTCGCCTGGTTCATGATCCTGCTGTCGGTGGCCGGCAACGAGACCACCCGCAACGCCACCACGCACGGTATGAAGGCGTTCGTGGACAACCCGGATCAGTGGGAGATCTACAAGGAGCAGCGTCCGCGTACCGCTCCCGACGAGATCGTCCGCTGGGCCACCCCGGTCATCGCCTTCCAGCGCACCGCGACCGAGGACCTCGAGCTGTCCGGCGCCTCGATCAAGAAGGGGCAGCGTATCGGAATGTTCTACAGCGCGGCCAACTTCGACGAGAACTACTTCGAGGACCCGTACAAGTTCAACGTGCTGCGCAACCCGAACCCGCACGTCGGCTTCGGCGGCACCGGCACCCACTACTGCGTGGGCGCCAACCTGGCCCGCCTGCAGCTGGATCTGATCTTCAACGCGATCGCCGACGTGATGCCGAACCTGCGCCAGGTCTCCGAGCCGGTCCGCCTGCGCTCCAGCTGGCTCAACGGCATCAAGAGCTGGGAAGTCGCCTACGAGTGAGCGATCGGGCCCCGGACGAGGTAACTTTTGTTACCCCATCCGGGGCCTTGCTCGTTTCTACATTGGAGTCAACCATGAGTGAACCTCGCCGACGCGGACGAGCGCCGGCGGTCAGCGACGCCGATATCCGGCGCGTCGCGCGGTCACTACTGGTCGACCACGGCCCGGACGCGATCACGCTCCGGGCCATCGCTCGTGAACTGGGCATCACCGCCCCCGCGCTGTACCGCTATTACGAATCACGCGACGGCCTGGTCGCCGCCGTCCGCACCGACGTCTGCCTCGACCTGGCCAAGGATCTCGAGGCGTCGGTCGAGGGCCTCCCCGACGACGCCGGGATCCGCTTCTTCGCCATCTGCCGCGGCTTCCGCCGCTGGGCGCTGACCCACTCGCGCGAATTCACCCTGGTCTTCGCCTCCCCGGTCACCGCCGGAATCACCAGCGCCATGCAGCAATTCGGCGAACCGGTCGGGCGCATCTTCCTCGGGGCCGCGGGCCGCCTGCTCACCGATTACCAGGTCGTGACCACCCCCACCGAGCTGATCCCGCCGGAACTGCGCGACGACCTGATCACCTTCCAGACGGAACTGCTTCGCGTGCTGGCGGATTCGGGTCAGAAGTTCCCCGCCGAGAAACTCGACCTCGGCGTCAGCTACGTCATGATCCAGTTCTGGGCCCGCCTCTACGGCCACGTCACCCTCGAGGTCTTCGGCAACTACCCGATCCAGATCTCGCACCCCGACGTGCTCTTCGACTCCACCCTGGCCGATATCGGCCGCGGCATCGGCCTCGTCGCGCGCTGACCCGGCGTCACGAACCATGGTGGCCCGCAACCGATCCGGTTACGGGCCACTGGTCGGTCGCTGCGGTCAGGCCAGCAGCTTGGCCTTGAGCGCGGCGATGTCGGCCGCGGTCAGCCCAAGGCCGTTGCTCACGTAGTTGGCGAAGCTGCCGTAGGACTTGTTCGCCTGGGCGAAGGCCGAGTCGAGCTCGGCGGCGGTCACGCCGTTGTTCACGTCGCCGGGGGCGGCGTCGCGGTAGTAGCTGGACAGCATGAAGTCGTAGTACACGGTGTCCTTGTCGACACCCAGCAGGGTCAGCAGCACCGCGCCCGCCCAGCCGGTGCGGTCCTTGCCCGCCGTGCAGTGGAACAGGACGCCGCCATTGTTGTAGGCGATATCGCGGATCACGGCGGCGAAGCCGGCGTTCGCGCCGGGAGCGGTGATGAACTCCGGGTACACGCTCGCCGCCGACGAACCCGAGGTCAGCAGCGATGTCGGCGGGAGGCCGCCCAGAATGTCGTCGTGGTGTTCGGTCGCTCCGGCGGGGATCTTGTCCGAGCCCGCGAGCAGCTGCTCGTAGCTGGTCCGCAGATCGTGGACCGAGACCACATTGTGCGCGGCCAACGCGGTCACGTCGGCGGTGGTGGCCGAACCCAGTGCGGCAGTGCGGTACACCAGACCGGTGCGCACGGTGTGCCCGTCGGTGGTCCGGTACCCGCCCGCGTCGCGGGCGTTCTGCACACCGGACAGGTTCAGCGAGCGCGCGGCCGGATCGAGCAGGACATTGGCGGTCGCGACCGGCGGATCGACCGCGAGCGCCAGGCCGGGCGAAACCCCGAAGGTCAAGGCGGCGGCCAGTACCACGGTCGCGCCGATCGTACGAGGTCGAATCATGGGTGTTCCCTTCGATAGACGCCCCGGCACCCGCCGGTGCGTACAACACCGGGCCGGGACAGCCGGGAGCTTAGCTGACGCCGTGTCTATCGAATGGATACTTTGTTAGCGAACACCGGGTGTGGCCGAAAAGGTCAGCATCAGACGCTGAGGCGCGAACCTCCTGCCGCGCCGACCATGTCGGCCACCGGGGGCTCGGCGGGGGCGCGCTCGTCGTCGAGGATGGGTTCGCTCAGGCCGATGCGCTGCTGGATGCGCTTCATCCAGGCCGGGGCCCACCAGCAGCGATCGCCCAGCAGCTTCATGACCGCCGGGACCAGCATCATGCGCAGGACGGTGGCGTCGATGATCAGGGCCGCGATCATGCCGTAGGCGATGTACTGCATGAGGACCAGGTCGGAGAAGGCGAACGCGCCGGTGACGACCAACAGGATCAGCGCGGCCGCGGTGATGATGCGACCGGTGTGGGCGGTGCCCGAGCGGATCGCCTCCTCGGTGCTCGCGCCGCGGGCGCGGGCCTCGACCATGCGCGACAGGAGGAAGACCTCGTAGTCGGTGGACAGGCCGTAGATGATGGCGATGATGAGGAACAGGATGTTCGCCTGAATCGGCTGCGGCGTGAAGTTGAGCACCGTCGCGCCGTGACCCTCGGTGAAGATCCAGGTGAGGATGCCGAGAGTCGAGCCCAGGCCCAGCACGCTCATCAACGCGGCCTTCAGTGGCAGCACCAGGGAGCCGAAGGTCAGGAACATCAGGATCGTGGTCGCGGCCAGGACCAGCGCGATCATGAGGGGGAGACGGTTCAGCAGCGCGGCGATGGTGTCGTGCTGGACCGTGGGGACGCCGGACACCATGAGGGTGGTGCCGTCGGCGGTCTCCAGATTGCGCAGGAAGTCGATCGTCTTGTCGTACTTACTGGAATCGACCAGATACGCCTGGGTCTTGTAAATCGTCGGATCGGTCTGGGACCGGGTCGGGATCTCGAAACCCGAGGGCAGCAGACCGGGGGCGAAGCTCGCCCGCTCGACCAGCGGGCCCACCTCGGTGCTGTCACCGGTCACGATGATCAATTCGATCGGGTCGGATTTGCGCAGCGGGAAGTAGGTGTCGATCTCGTGCTGGGCCACCCGCACCGCATTGTCCGGCGGCAGATACTTCTCGCTGAAACCGCCGAAGGCGATATTGCGCACCGGCAGGATCAGCACCAGCAGGCCGAGGATCAGCAGCGCGGTGATCTTGCGCGGATGCCGCATCACCCAGGCGGTGCAGCGGCCCCAGAAACTCTGCTCCACATCGCGGGCCGCGTCGGCGCGCCGGAATCGCTCGATGCCCAGGGCGTTCACCCGCGGGCCCAGGATCGCCAGCATCGCCGGCAGAATCGTGACCGCCGTGAACGCGGCCAGGCTGACCGTGGCGATCGCGCCGTAGGCGATGGACTTCAGGAAGCCCTGCGGGAACAGCAGCATCCCGGCCAGACTCGCGACGATCATGGTCGCCGAGAACACCACCGTGCGGCCCGCGGTCGTCACCGAACGCCGCACCGCGGTCGGGGTGTCGTACCCGTCGGCCACCTCCTCCCGGAAGCGGCTCACGATGAACAACGCGTAATCGATGGCCAAGCCGAGCCCGATCATCGAAACGACCGGAGCGACGAACGAATTCACCTCCGCGACATTGGTGATCGCGCGCACGATGCCGTTCGCGCCCAGAATCGTGAGCACGCCGATCATGAGCGGCAGCGCCGCCGCGACCACGCCGCCGAAGATGAAGAACAACAGAATCGCGACCGCCGGGATCGCCAGCAATTCCATGCGATGGGTGTCGGCGGAGATGGTGTCGGTCAGCGCGGTCCCGATGGGTTGCAGCCCACCGACCTTCACGTCGATGCCCGGTACCGCGAACGCGTTCTTCACCTGCACGTAGTGCGCCGACAGCGCGTCACCGGTCTCACCCTTGAGGGCGATGGAGGCGACCGCGCGCGTCTTGTCCTTGGTGGCCAGGCCCGACTGCGAGCCCAGGGTCGTGGTCACCCCGGGCCAGTAGGTGGCGTTGACCGCCTGCACCGCGTCGGGGAACCGCGTGGTGAGGCTGTTGAGACTGTCCACCACCGGCTGATTCACGGTGGGGTCGTCGACGGTCGTCCCGTCCGGGAAGTGGTAGATGATGACCATGTCCGCGGCGTGGTTCGGCCCGAACGCGCCCGCCGCCAGCTCCGCGGCCTGCACCGACTCCGAATTCGGGTCGTCCAGACCACCCGCGCTGAGGTGGCCCTCGAACCCCAGCGAGTACGCGCCGAGGGCCAGCAGGGCGGCCGCGACCGCACCGAGGACGAGGAAGCGATAGCGGGCGACGAGTTGTCCCCATAGCGCGAAGACATCGCGTTCGCGCGGGCGGCGGCTCGTGGTCATACTGCACGGTAACAGGCATGCTCAGAATTAATTAAAAGCCTTGTCTGGCAATACAATTAGAATTACACGAAACGTGATTTCATGATAGATGAAAGGTATTCATCGAGGTCGCGAATCAACCGGCCGCGAGCCGGGGGCGGCGCAACGAGCCCATGCGCCGGATGATGCGCGGCCGCCGCAGGTCACGGGCCATCCATTCACCCAGGGTGACGCCGGCGGCCAGCGCCAGACCGACCGCGAACGCGCTGAACAATTGGTTCAGCCCGATCAGCAGTTCGTCATTGAGCAACGCGTACAGCCCGCGATAGACCTTCAGACCCGGCAGCAGGGGAGTGATGCCCGCGACCGCCACCACCAGCGGGGGCGTCAGCGCCCGCCGGGCGAGCAGACCACCGGCCAGACCCACCACGGTGGCGGCCGCACCCGAGGAGACGACCGGCCCGAACCCGTAATGCTGGGCCAGCAGATAGACCACGGTCGCCGCGCCACCGCTGAACGCGGCCGCCGCGAGCGCCCGCTGCTCGGCATAACAGGCCAGCGCGAACGCACCGGCGGTCACCGCACCGGCGAACAGCTTGAGCGGCAGATTGGTCAGGTCGCGGGTCGAGGTCATCTCGACCGTCGGGACCGTCGCCTCGAACACCTCCGCCACCCGCAGCGTGAGCGCGATCCCGCCGATGATCCCGACGGTCATCATGATCACTTCCAGCATGCGCGCCGACGCGGTCACCGGTGCCCCGGTGATCGCGTCCTCCACCGCGCCGACCAGTTGTAAACCGGCCAGCAGCACGGCGATTCCGGCCGCGATGATCAGCGCCGGGTCCAGATGCAGCCCGGCCGCGAAGGTGGACACCAGTACCGCGGGCGTCGCGGCGATGACGCCGCCCATCATGTGCTGGAAGAAGAACGGCAGCCCGCGCCGATTCAGCAGCCGGTTGGTGCGGTCGATGAGCATGGTGGTCACGAAACTCAGCAGCCCGATCAGCCAGCCGCCGTTGAGCAACAGCGCCACGGCCGCCGCCATCAGCGCCCAGCCCAGTGTCGCCGACCACCGCGGGTAGGGATGCGGCGCGGAGGTGATCTCGTCGAGGGCGGACAGCGCGTCCTGCGGCGGCACCAGTTCGCTGCGGATGCGCCGGGTCAGCCGGTCCACCGCGGCGAGCCGGGTGAAGTCCAGCGCCCGATAGTGCACGACCCGCATGGTGGTGGCCGGCGGCAGCCGGGTGCCGCGGTCGGCGGAGATACGGATCGAGTTGTAGGTGACGTCGATATCGCAGTTGGACAGTCCGTAGGTGGCGGCGATGAACTCGATCTGGGTGGTGGTGTCCATCACCGCAGTGCCGGATGCCAGTACGACTTCCCCGACCCGCTCGGCCAGATCCAGCACCTCGGTCACGGTCGCGTCGTCGGTGAGATCGATCGGCTGGACCGGGGCCGGCGCCTCCACGACGGTGTCCACGGTGGCGCGCTGATCAGCGACGACGTGATCGGAGACGGTGGTGAGCAGGCGGCGCCACCACCGGGTGCGCAGCCCCGCGGGCAGACCCGGCGACTCGACGGCCACCTCATTGCTCACAGTAAGAAACGTACACGGGCGATCCAGATCACCAGGATGAGCACAGCCGTGGCAGTAGTGTTTTGGGTATGGCGACGAGCGGCGTTTCGATCTCCGAAGAGCTACGCACGGCACTCGACGGCCCCTGGCGGGAGGTTCGCCAACGGGCCCGCGCAGTCCTCGACGACGACCGCCTGTTCGGCGATCCGAGCCTCGATCTGAAAGCCGCGCGGGCACGCGTGCTGGAGCAGATGGAGCTGGTCTCCTCCTTCGGCTGGGTCGAATCCGGCTTCCGCCACGCCGACGGCACCCCCGGCGACGCGGGCGCGGTCGTCACCGCGCTCGAGATGCTCGCCTACACCGATCTGTCGCTGTGGGTGAAAAGCGGTGTGCAGTGGGGGCTTTTCGGCGGCGCGGTCGAGAACCTCGGCACCGAGCGGCACCGCGAGTACCTCGACGAGCTGATCCCGCTGCGACTGCTCGGCTGCTTCGCCATGACCGAGACCGGTCACGGCAGCGATGTCGCCAACCTGGAGACCACCGCCACCTACGACCCGGCCACCCGGGAGTTCGTGGTGCACAGCCCGACTCCCTCGGCCCGCAAGGACTACATCGGCGGCGCGGCCGAACATGCCCGCATGGCAGCGGTTTTCGCGCAGCTGATCACCGGCGGGCAGAGCCAGGGCGTGCACTGCTTCCTGGTCCCCATCCGCGACGAGGCGGGTGGCGACCTGCCCGGCGTGACCACCTCCGACTGCGGCTACAAGGGCGGCCTGCCCGGCGTCGACAATGGTCGAATCCTGTTCGACCAGGTCCGGATTCCGCGCGAGAACCTGCTCAACCGGTACGCCGACGTGGCCGAGGACGGCACCTACAGCTCCGAGATCGAGAACCCCAGCCGCCGCTTCTTCACCACCCTGGGCACCCTGGTGCGCGGGCGGGTCAGCGTCGGCGGCGCGGCGGCCGCCGCGGCCCGGGTCGCGCTGAGCATCGCGGTCCGCTACGGCGAGCAGCGCCGGCAGTTCGCCGACCCCGACACCGGCGAGGAGACGGTGCTGATGGACTACCGCAGTCATCAGCGCCGCCTGCTGCCGCTGGTAGCCCGCTCCTACGCACTGGCTTTCGCGCAGAACGACCTCGTGTATCGCATGCATCTGGTGCAGACCGGGCAGGAGACCGACCCGCAGGCCCGGCGCGCGCTGGAGAACCGGGCCGCCGGACTCAAGGTGGCGCAGACCCGATTCGCCACCGCCGCCATTCAGGAATGTCGCGAAGCCTGCGGCGGCGCGGGCTATCTCACCGAGAACCGCCTGGTCGGCCTCAAGGCCGATACCGACGTGTTCACGACGTTCGAAGGCGACAATGTCGTCTTGACCCAGTTGGTGGCCAAGGATCTGCTGACCGCCTACGCCGACGAGGTCCGCGATCTCGACGCGCTCGGCTGGGTGAAGTTCGCCGCCACCATGGCCCGCGACGTGGTGCGCGAGCGATCCGGTGTGCGCCAGATGATTCAGCGTCTGCGCGACCGCGGCGACGACACCGTCGACGAGGGCGACCTGTCGCGGCGCTCGATCCAGTTGCAGCTGTTCGCCGACCGCGAGGACTATCTGGTCCGGACGGCCGGACACCGGTTGCGCGCCCGCGCGAAGGAGACCGGGCCGTTCGAGGCCTTCAACAACGCGCAGGATCACATCCTGGCCGCGGGGTCGGCCCATATCGAGCGCTTGGTACTGGAGGCCTTCATCGACGGCATCGCCGCCATCGAGGATCCGGAGGCGCGGGCGCTGGCCGACACCGTCTGCGATCTGTTCGTGTACTCGGCCATCGAGCAGCATCAGGCCTGGTACATCATGCACCGGTTCATGTCGGTGGAGCGGGCCAAGTCGGTGCGGCGCGGGGTGAACGAACTCGTGGATCGGCTACGGCCGCAGGCGCTCACGCTGATCGAGGGCCTGGGGGTGCCGGAGGGTCTGCTGCGCGCGGCGATGCTCGACTGAGAACAGCATTGCCGCACTGAACCGGCCTGCCGCACTGAACCTTTCCCCGGCGCTGCCTCGTTGAGAGGTTGCCCCCACGCACCTCTACTACATGCTGTCGTATTTCAGGATGTGATTCGGGCCGCCCGGCACGGACGGCAATTCGCAACGCTGCGAGGGGGAATCATGATCCCGGTAGGTTCTCGGCCGCCCGCCGAGGGGGCCAGGCGATGATCGACAAACTGATCACACCGGCGCTCCGCACACCGAAACTGGTGCTGGCCCTGATCGCCATCGCCTTCGTGGTGTGCGGGGCGATCGGCACCCGGGCCGCCGCGCGCCTGTCCAATGGCGGCTTCGTCTCCACCCACTCCGAATCAGACCTGGCCCTCGCCGAGGCCCCTGTCGCGGCCGCTGCTGGAACGGGCCGCGCTGCGGGAATGAGCGCGGACGCTATCGTGCAGACGTGAGCAGACCGACCACCCCCGTCCCCGAGCTCCCGGCGGCCCGGCCCCACCCGGCCACCCTGCCCGCCGTGATCCTGGCGGGGGTGATCGTCACCCTGCTTGTGCCGCTGACCTTTCCGTCCGGCGGCGGCTCCACGAGCGCGGACCTGACCCTCGAGAACGGCATCCATGCGGCGCTCGACGCCCACACCTGGGTGTACCGAGTGCTGGTGTTCCCCAGTAACAGTCCCGTCGTGCTGACCCTGCTGGCCGTGTCCGCCGCGTGGCTGGCCTACCGGCGGCTGTGGTGGCAGGCGGGCTTCGCGCTGATCGCCCCGGAACTGGTGGTGGCGGTCAATACCTATGCGCTCAAACCGTTCTGGGAACGCAAGCTCGAGCACTATCTGGCCTACCCGAGCGGGCACACCGTGCAGTTGGTCGCCGTGGTGACCGCGTTCGCGCTCGTGACCGAATCCGCGCGGGTGCGCCGGGGCACGGTGATCGTCATGGCGGTGGTGCTGCCCGCCGTCACGATCGGAATGGTCGGTCTCGGATACCACCATCCGACCGATGTGGTCGGCGGCACCACGGCCGCCGTGGCGCTCGTGACCGCCCTCTACCTGCCGTGCCGCTACCTCGCGGCAACCACCGCGGGGCGGGCGGCTAAAACAGCGACGCCGCCCCCGCCAGAATGAACCAGACCACCCACAGCGCCGCGATGATGAAGCCCAGGGTGAGCATCACCCGCATGACCCCGCGCCCCACCTCGATCCGATCGCTGCGGCGCGGATAGAGCTTCCACGGGCTGAACCACGGCGACGGCAGGACGAAACCGCGGCCCGCCGAGGCGTGCTCCTGCTCCAAGCGGGCCTGCTCCAAGGCGTACGCCTCGGCCTGCGCCTGCTGGGGGCCGCCGTGCCACAGGGTCGGATCGACCGGGCCCAGGAAGCCCTCGTTCAGCAGGTCCTGCGGCGCGGGCAGATATGGCAGGATCCCCAGGCCGCGGAACGCCCACGCCACGTCATTGGCCGACCACTGCGGGCGCCCCCGCGACAGCAGACCCGTGAAGTGGTCGCGCAGCCGCCGCTCGTCGCCCAGCAGCACCTGGAAGCTCGGGTCGTTCCACAGCTGGGTGAC
Organism: Nocardia sp. NPDC059764; assembly: GCF_042732555.1. NCBI lineage: Bacteria > Bacillati > Actinomycetota > Actinomycetes > Mycobacteriales > Nocardiaceae > Nocardia > Nocardia sp. NPDC059764. Next base: position 9,316 of record NZ_JBHWHH010000017.1, on the reverse strand, counting down.
CTTCAGATTCGACCCCGGCGGCGGCACCACCAGCACGATGCCGTGGATGACCCGCTGCCCGAGTCCCCGCTCGGCCAGCCAGGTCTGCAACGCGAAGGTGTGATCGCGGGACTTGTCCAGGGGGCTGCGCTTGTCGCCGCCCTCGAAGGTGACGATCCGGTCTCCGACCCGCCACGGGCCGTTGACCGGCACCTGCAGCTCGCCGTCGAGACGCTCGCCCAGCGCCTCGGCCTCGATCACCACGCAGCTGGTCGGCGTCCACACCACCGCGTCGAAGGGATGCAGCTTATCTCCGTGGAACAGAGTGCAATTGACGGTCGCGACACCCTGGGGGTCGGTGCTGCCCTTCCAGGTTCGCAGCCAGTCGATCAGCACCCTCTCGGCGTGCGTGCCGGCGGCGTTCTGCACACGGACGAGCATCGGCTCTCACCTTCCTCGTCGGATCGGTACCGCGAATGGTACGGGCACAACGCCCCAAACTACCGCCGGGCGCGCCGCCGCGCTCAGTTCCGGTGGTCCGCCGGGAAAATCGGCAGCCGCAACGCGCCCGGAGCGAACTCCGGCACCGCCGCCGACTTCGGTGCGACCGGGCTGATCCGACGGTACGCGGCGCCCAGCGGCGGCCGCGGATCGACCTCGTTTCGGTTGGGCCAGAACGCCATTGCGCGCTCGGCCTGCGCGGTGATGGTCAGCGACGGGTTCACGCCCAGGTTCGCCGTCACCGCCGAACCGTCGGCCACGTGCAGGCCCGGATGGCCGAACACACGCTGATACGGGTCCACCACACCGCTTTCCGGCCCCTCGCCGATGACGCAGCCGCCGATGTAGTGCGCGGTGGCGGGAATGTTGAACACGTCCATCGCCAGCATCTGCACATCGCCGTCGACGTGCTCGCCGAAGCGGCGGCCGACCTCGTGGGCCAAGGGGATCCAGGTCGGATTCGGCTTGCCCATACCCTGTTTCGTCTTCAGCTGCCCCCAGCGCCGGAACGAGGTCAGCGAATTGTCCAGCGACTGCATCACCAGTAGGATGACCGAGCGCTCCGAGGCCCGCCGCGCGTTGAGGCTGCGCGCGAACACCACCGGATGCAGCAGCATGGCCAGCAGGAAGCGCAGGAACCGGAACGCGCCGCCGTCGACGATCGGCACCGACAGCGGGAACAGGCCGTTCTGTCTCTTGCCGTAGTGACAGACCTCCACGTGGGTGTCGGGTTCGGGGTGGATGGAGGAGGTGATGGCGATGCCCTCGGCGAAATCGTCGCGCGACTTGCTCACCACATTGAGAATCGCCTCGGAGTTGGAGCGGGTCAGCTCGCCCAGTCGCGGCGACAGGTTCGGCAGCACGCCTTCGTCGCGCATCTTGTGCAGCAGCTTCTGGGTGCCCAGCGCGGCCGCCGCGAACACCACCTGCTCGGCGGTGAACACCTTGCGGCCCTTGCGGACCCAGCGGTCCGAGCGCTGCGTCTCGATGGCGTAGCCGCCGCCGGTCATGGGCCGCACCTTGGCAGCCGTGGTGAGTTCGAACACGTGCGCGCCGGCCTGCTCGGCCAGGTACAGGTAGTTCTTGGGGGTGGTGTTCTTGGCGTTGTGCGGGCAGCCGGTGAAGCAGCGCGCGCAGTGGATGCAGCCGTTGCGCCGCGGGCCCGCGCCGCCGAAGTAGGGGTCCTCGACCTCCTCGCCGGGGGCGGCCTCGTTGAAGAACACGCCGACCCGGGTGGGGTGGAAGGTGTCGCTCACGCCCAGATCGGCTGCCACCGAACGGATCACGTCGTCGGCCGGGGTCATGCGCGGGTTCTCGGTCACGCCGAGCATGCGCTGGGCCTGGTCGTAGTAGGGCGCCAGCTCGGTGCGCCAGTCGGTGATGTGGGCCCACTGGCGGTCGGTGTAGAAGGCCGGGAGCGGCTCGTAGAGGGTATTGCCGTAGATCAGCGACCCGCCGCCCACGCCCGCCGCCGAGAACACCGCGCACTTGCCCAGCACGCTGATCCGCTGAGTGCCGGTCAGGCCCAGCCGCGGGGCCCAGATCGCCTTGCGCACATTCCAGTTCGTCTTGGGGATGTCCTCGGCGTTCCAGCGGCGGCCGGATTCCAGCACGGCCACCCGGTAGCCCTTCTCACTCAGGCGCAGCGCGCTGACGCTGCCCCCGAAGCCGGAGCCGATCACGACGACGTCATAGTCGAAGTCGGGCATGGTCTTTCCTCTCGCGGTCCCAACCAGATGTGAGAAGGATTGCACACAACTCTCTCACGGAGTAGGTTCGCGTCCGGCGCGGCGGCGTGCCCGGATGGTGATGGCGCGCCGATTGGGGTAGGACGGGGACTGTGACAACCGAGCGGAACGCCGAACCGGTGTACAGCGACCGCATCCTGACCGTGCCCAATGTGCTCAGCTTGGTGCGGCTGATCGGCGTACCGGTGTTCCTGTGGCTGCTGCTGGTCGAGAAGGCCGACGGCTGGGCCTTCGCACTGCTGGTCGCCAGTGGTTTCACCGACTTCCTCGACGGCAAGCTGGCCCGGCTACTGGATCAGTCGTCCAAATTGGGCGCGATCCTGGATCCGCTGGTCGACCGACTCTACCTGCTGGCGACGCTGGGCGGCTTCCTGATTCGCGGCATCCTGCCCTGGTGGGTGGTGCTGATCCTGGTCGCCCGCGACGGCATCCTGACCCTCACCCTGGGCATCTACAAGCGCCGCGACCTGCCCCCGCCCGAGGTCATCTACCTGGGCAAGGCCGCCACCTTCGCGCTCATGTCGGCGCTGCCCTGGCTGCTGGCCGGGCAGATGGACTGGGCCGCCGCGGGTTTCGGCCGTGCCTTCGGTGGGGCATTCTTGATCTGGGGCACGGCGGTCTACGTCTGGACCGGAATCCTGTACCTCGGCAAAGCCCTCGCCGTGGCCCGAGCGATACCGCCCGTGCCACACCATGATCACTCCCGATAGGGTGTGCGACGGACGGATCGACGACGATCCCGAGAGGAACCGCCCGTTGAAAGGACACTGCCAGTGACCGCAGTACCCGAGGATTTGCGCTACTCCGAGGAGCACGAGTGGGTGAGCAAGGTGGGTCCGACCCGGGTGCGGGTGGGCATCACCGATTACGCGCAGTCGCAGTTGGGTGACGTCGTGTTCGTGCAGCTGCCCGCGGTGGACTCCGAGGTGAAGTCCGGCGACAGCATCGCCGAGATCGAATCCACCAAGAGCGTGTCCGACATCTACGCGCCGCTGTCGGGCAAAGTCGTTGCGGTGAACGAGCTTCTGGACGCCGAACCCGAGACGGTCAACTCCGACGCCTACGGCGACGGCTGGCTGTTCGACATCGAGACGGACTCCGCCGAAGCCCTCGACGCGGCGCTCGGCGAGCTCCTCGATGCCGCAGGTTATCAAGGAGTTATCGGAGGCTGAAGCAGCCTTCACAGTTCTACCTGCACGGGTACGCCCTGGCAGGGTACGGTCAATGCCAACAGAAGTGCGCGCAGCCGGTGCCCGGAATTTCCGGAACCCACCCGAGGCGGGGAGCGGCCGGAGCGCCGCATCGCTGAGGGCATCAATTGCTTGCATGGATTATTCGGTTCGAGGAGGAGAGCAAGGGTGAGCGAGAACAAGGACCCGGGTTACCAGGAAACGGCAGCAGAGACCACTTCGGTGTTCCGTGCCGACTTCCTGAACGAGGTCGACACGTCGCGCACCGAGCAGACCGGCGAGCAGCCGGTGCAGGGGGTGGAGGGTCTGCCCGCGGGCGCGGCCCTGCTGGTGGTCAAGCGTGGTCCGAACGCCGGCTCGCGCTTCCTGCTCGACCAGCCGACCACCTCGGCGGGACGCCATCCCGACAGCGACATCTTCCTGGACGATGTCACGGTCAGCCGTCGCCACGCGGAATTCCGCCAGGACGACGACACCTTCCAGGTCGTCGACGTGGGCAGCCTCAACGGCACCTACGTCAACCGTGAGCCGGTGGACTCCTCCGAGCTGCAGAACGGCGACGAGGTCCAGATCGGCAAGTTCCGTCTGGTCTTCCTGACGGGTCCGCGACCGGCGACGAGCGACTCGGCGCTATAGGGCCGAGCGGAATGACTGGCGCAGCGCAGTGGACGCGCGGAGGCATGTCGATCGGCTCCGTGCTGGATCTCCTGCGTCCGGATTTTCCGGACATCACCATCTCCAAGATCCGATTCCTGGAATCGGAGGGCCTGATCAGCCCGGAGCGCACGCCCTCGGGATACCGCCGCTTCCATGTGGCGGATGTCGAGCGCCTGCGCTTCGTGCTGACCGCGCAGCGGGACCAGTACCTGCCGTTGAAGGTGATCAAGGAACAGCTCGAAGCGATCGACAGTGGGGCGGCGACGCTCGGAGTCCGGGAAGCGCGGGCCCGGGCGAACGCCGTGGGAGGCATCGTGCCCAATTCCCGAGGTATCCCGGAAACCCCGGATGCCTTGTCCGCCAACGGGGGCGGCCGGCTGCGCCGGTTGAACGCCGTGCCCGGTGAGGTGTCGCCCGAGGAACTCCGGTTCGATCACGAAATCCGGATCACCCGGGCGGATCTGCTCGATCAGGCCGGCATCGACGAGAAGTTCCTCACCGAACTGATCCGGGCCAACCTGATCACCCCCGGCGCCGCCGGGTACTTCGACGGCGACGCCGTCACGCTCGCTCGCACCGCCAAGGCGCTGAGCGAATTCGGTTTGGAGGCAAGGCATCTGCGTGCCTTCAAGCTGGCCGCGGACCGTGAGGCCGCCATGGTGGCCCAGATCGCCGCGCCGATCGCCAAGAGCCGCGACGCCGATGCCCGCGCTCGCGCCGAGGAGACGGTCCGGGAATTGGCCGCACTGTCGCTGACGCTGCACACCTGCCTCGTGAAGACCTCGGTGCGCGCTTCCCTCGGCGGCTGAATTCTTCGCCTAGACTCGGTAATACAGCCGGGTTGGGCGGCCTGGTGAGGATCTGGGAGGCAGTGCCGTGAGTGAGCGAAGCGAGCGAACCAATAAATGCAGCGCGCCTTCGCGCATGGTCGTGGCGAGCGCTGGCGAGGTGCGGCCATGAGCGAAATGCGTGTGATCGGCATCCGTGTCGAACAGCCACAGAATCAGCCCGTGCTGCTGCTGCGTGAGGTGTCCGGGGACCGGTACCTACCGATCTGGATCGGGCAGGCCGAGGCCACCGCGATCGTGCTGGAGCAGGAGGGCGTCACGCCCATCCGCCCGCTCACCCACGACCTGATCAAGGTCCTGATCAAGGAGCTGGGCCACACTCTCAAAGAGGTGCGGATCGTGGATCTGCAGGAGGGCACCTTCTACGCCGACCTGGTCTTCGAGAACGATCTGCGCATCTCCGCGCGGCCCTCGGACTCGGTCGCCATCGCGTTGCGGGTGGGCTGCCCGATCTATGCCGAGGAGCCGGTGCTCGAGGAGGCCGGACTGGTCATGCCCGACGAGCGCGAGGACGAAGTCGAGAAGTTCAAGGAGTTTCTCGAATCGGTATCCCCGGATGATTTCAAGGCCACGGACAGCTGACCAACTCTTGACCGGGCAAAGCATCCGAAATGAGACATTTCCTAGTCTCTACCTCAGCTTTAGGGTGAGAAACACGCGCCCGGCCATGCTTTAACGGTGCCGATTTTGCGGCCACAATCAGGGGAGTAGCCTCGATTGTTAGGCCAACGCTCCAGAGTCGATCAAGAGCCCAGCCCTGATAGGCGCGCAGTAAGGGAGTAAGTCAGTGGGAGATCAACCGCAACCTCGGGATGTGGTGCAGCCAGGGCTGTTCCCCGATGACACGGTGCCCGACGAACTCGTCGGTTACCGCGTGCCCAGCGCGTGCCAGGTGGCCGGAATCACTTACCGGCAGCTCGACTACTGGGCCCGCACCGGACTGGTCGTCCCCTCCATCCGTAGCGCCACGGGATCCGGCAGCCAGCGGCTGTACTCGTTCAAGGACATCCTGGTCCTCAAGATCGTCAAGCGGCTGCTCGACGCGGGTATCTCGCTACAGAACATCCGCATCGCCGTGGACCACCTGCGCAGCCGCGGTGTCGAGGATCTGGCCGGAATCACCTTGTTCAGCGACGGGACCACGGTCTACGAATGCTCCTCCGCCGAAGAGGTGGTCGATTTACTGCAGGGTGGCCAGGGCGTGTTCGGCATCGCCGTGAGCGGCGCCATGCGCGAGCTCACCGGAGCGATCGCCAACTTCCCAGCCGAGCGTGCGGAGACCGCGTCCGCCATGGATCGCCCCGAGGACGAGCTCTCGTTCCGGCGCAAGGCGCGGATGAGCAAGACCGGTTAGTTCGGTCGGCAACATTCTTGTAACCTGCGGCCGCTTAGACTGACAGTGCGTCGCAGCCGTGCGGGAGAGTTCCGGGGATAGTCTCGGACGCCGAAGGAGCAGCACCTCCCCGTCAATCTCTCAGGCACAAGGGACCGTGCGGAGTTTCGACGCCTCTGGAAAGTGATGGCCGCGTGCCGTCCGCCCATGGTGAAAGGTCACCGGTCGCCAGGCCGGGGTCCGAATCTCTCAGGCATCGAGGACAGAGGGGGAGGGCAGACGACACGTCGACCCCATGGTCGACCCCCGCCCACCCCTTGGAGCAGCCGTGATCTGGACTCGATCCTTCGCCGACCGCCACATCGGCCCCGACAGCGGCGCTGAATTGTCGCGCATCCTCGAGACCGTGGGCGTCGAGTCGCTGGACGAACTCGCCACCAGGGCCGTGCCGGCCAGCATCCTGGACGCCCCCGAGGGCAATGGCCTCACCGTGCTGCCCGACGCCGTCTCCGAACACGACGCGCTGGCCGAGCTTGCGGCACTGGCCAATTCGAACACCGTCGCCACCTCCATGATCGGGCTCGGGTACTACGACACCCTCACCCCGCCGGTGCTGCTGCGCAACCTCGTCGAGAACCCGGCCTGGTACACCGCCTACACCCCCTACCAGCCCGAGATCAGCCAGGGCCGCCTCGAAGCGCTGCTCAACTTCCAGACCATGGTCGGCGACCTCACCGGCATGGAGGTCGCCAACGCGTCCATGCTCGACGAGGCCACCGCCGCCGCCGAGGCCATGACCCTGCTGCAGCGGGCCAACCGCAAGTCCAAGTCGGAGCGGCTGCTCATCGACACCGACCTGTTCCCGCAGACCCGCACCCTGCTCTACACCCGCGCCGAGCCGCTGGGCATCGAGATCGTGGAGGCCGACCTGGCCGACGGCGGGCTGCCCGAGGGCGACTTCTTCGGCGTCATCGTGCAGCAGCCGGGCGCGTCCGGCCGGATCGTGGACTGGGCCCCGGTCATCGACGCCGCCCACGAGCGCGGCGCGCTGGTCGCGGTGGGCGCGGACCTGCTCGCGCTGACCCTCATCACCCCGCCCGGCGAGCAGGGCGCGGACGCCTGCTTCGGCACCACACAGCGCTTCGGCGTGCCGCTGGGCTTCGGCGGGCCGCACGCGGGCTACCTCGCCGTGCACACCGCGCACGCGCGGCAGCTGCCCGGCCGCCTGGTCGGCGTGTCCGTCGACGCCGACGGCAATCTGGCCTACCGGCTCGCGCTGCAGACCCGTGAGCAGCACATTCGCCGCGAGAAGGCGACCTCCAACATCTGCACCGCGCAGGTGCTGCTGGCCATCCTGGCCGGCATGTACGCCTCCTACCACGGCGCGGACGGGCTGCGCTCGATCGCGCGCCGCGTGCACGGACACGCGCAGTGGCTGGCCGCCGGCCTCGGCGACGCGGTCGTACACCAGACCTACTTCGACACCGTCCTGGTGAACGTGCCCGGCGGCGCGGAATCCATCGTGGCCAAGGCGAAGGGCGAGGGCATCAACCTGCGTCTCGTCGACGCCGACCACGTGGCCATCGCCTGCGACGAGGTCACCACCGACACCCACGTGGTCGCGGTCCTCGACTGCTTCGGCGCGGCGGTCCCGGTCGGTCCCGAGGGCGCGCTGTTCCACGGCAAGCAGCGCCCGCACATCGAGGTCCGCACCTCCGAGTACCTGACCGCGCCCGCGTTCACCAAGTACCGCACCGAGACCGCCATGCTGCGCTACCTGCGCGCGCTCTCGGACAAGGACATCGCGTTGGACCGCAGCATGATTCCGCTCGGCTCCTGCACCATGAAGCTCAACGCGGCCGCCGAGATGGAGGCCATCACCTGGCCCGGCTTCAACCGGGTGCACCCGTACGCGCCGGTCGAGGACGCGCCCGGCCTGATCAAGCTGATCGAGGACCTCGAGGGCTGGTTGTGCGCGGTCACCGGCTACGACCGGGTTTCCTTGCAGCCCAACGCCGGTAGCCAGGGCGAGTACGCGGGCCTGCTCGCGATCCGCCGCTACCACCTGGATCGCGGTGACTCCCACCGGGATACGTGCCTGATCCCGTCCAGCGCGCACGGCACCAACGCCGCCTCCGCGGCCATGGTCGGCATGCGGGTGGAGATCGTCAAGACCAGCCCCAACGGCGACATCGACCTCGACGACCTGCGCGTCAAGATCGCCGACCACGCCGAGCGGCTGGCCTGCATCATGATTACCTACCCCTCCACGCACGGCGTGTACGAGCACGAGGTGGCCGAGCTGTGCGGCTTGGTGCACGAGGCCGGCGGTCAGGTGTACGTCGACGGCGCGAACCTCAACGCCCTGGTCGGCCTGGCCCGTCCGGGCAAGTTCGGCGGCGACGTCAGCCATCTGAACCTGCACAAGACCTTCTGCATCCCGCACGGCGGCGGCGGTCCCGGCGTCGGCCCGGTCGCGGTGCGTGAGCACCTGGCCCAGTACCTGCCCGGCGACCCGCTGGTGAAGGGCTCGCACGCGGTGTCGGCGGCCATGTACGGTTCCGCGTCGATCCTCCCGATCACCTGGTCCTACATCCGCATGATGGGCGCCGACGGCCTGCGCCGCGCCACCCTCACCGCCATCGCCTCCGCCAATTACATTGCGCGCAAGCTGGACCCGCACTTCCCGGTCCTCTACACCGGCGACAACGGCATGGTCGCCCACGAATGCATCCTCGACCTGCGCGAGATCACCAAGCGCACCGGCGTCACCGTCGACGACGTCGCCAAGCGCCTGGCCGACTACGGCTTCCACGCCCCCACCATGAGCTTCCCCGTCACCGGCACCCTCATGGTGGAGCCCACCGAGAGCGAGAACCTCGAAGAACTCGACGCTTTCATCGAGGCCATGATCGCCATCAAGGGCGAGATCGACCAGGTCGAAGCTGGTGTCTGGCCCGTCGAGGACAACCCGCTGCGCGGTGCCCCCCACACCGCCGAATGCCTGGTCGGCGACTGGAACCACCCCTACACCCGCGAAACCGCCGTCTACCCGATGGG
>NZ_JBHWHH010000016.1:0-62202 GCF_042732555.1 Nocardia sp. NPDC059764 | reverse complement strand
GCCTGCGACACCGACCTGTCCCAAAGACTCGAACCGCTAACCGGCGTTAGCGGTGCAAACCACCTTGCTGATCCCCGTCGCCGACAGATCCGCCGACCCGACATTCGCCAGCAGTGCCGGCGGGTAGTACTCGGAGAGGCTCTCGTAGGCGCTACGCAATGCGGTCGCACGATCGCGGCCCGTGCCGGTGCCCACCGCGAGATTGTCGGTGTTGTCATTGCGATACACCAGCGCGCCACAGCCGTTCGCCCAGGTGACCATCACCTGGCAGTCGGTGGCCCCTTCCCAGCCGCATTGATCCAACGCCTCGGCCATCGCCTCGTCCGCGCTCGGCGCATTCACGCTGCTGCCATAGATCCAATTGTCACCACTGAACGCGATCGACCCATACAGTCCGGCCGCATCAGCAGTACCAGCACCGATCGCCGACCCCGCCGCAAGACCAACCGCCGCGACCGCGACAACGGCCTTACCCATGAACTTCATCTAACTCTTTCCCTCTTCGCGCACACACAGATACAAACCCGACGAATCATGTCCGATAACCCCCGAATTCGCCCAATGCATATCGCACATCACACCCACCCCAACGGCATGGGATGCTTCGTGACCGTGAGTAGTACTGGTAACCGGGTGCCGGCTGCTGAAGCCAGCGACGGGGAGTTCATCGAGTTCGCGCACACGTACAACGGCTACGAGGCCTTCAGCACAACCCCGGAAGGTCTGGGGGAGACTGTGGGAGAGGTGCGACTGATCTGGAATCGGCTCGGCGAACTACCCGATGACCTGAATCTGCTGCGTGCCTGCCTCTTTCTCGAGGTGCGGGGACACCGTCACCGCGGCGATGACGCACCGTTCAAGGATGACCGATTCGTTCAAGCCTTGGTTGATCGGATTCGTGATATGTGGTCATAACCGCGTTAGGTCCACTTGCTGCTGCCGGCTATGAATCGGAGCGTCCGTTGCCTTCGCGGACGCCCACCCTGTTCACTGTGTGGCATGGGGTTTTTCAAGCGGAATAAGAAGTCGGATGAGTCGCGGCAGATCTCGTCGCATGGGGAATTGGCTGCGGTGTGGTCGCAGGGGGAAGAGATGATCGGCATGTTGGCGGAGGCGCACATGTCGTGGGGGTTGGGGTCGGCTGATCGGTGGGGGCTTGATCAGCGTACTGGGGTGATTACCTGGACTTTTCCGGGGCGGACCGCGACGGCTGCGGCGCAGCTGCTCGGGTCCTACAACGCGGACGCCGGAACGTGGCTTTGGGCTTGGGGCAATCAGAGCATTCTTCCCGAGATGAGTCGGGATTCCGCGGTTGTCCGTGATTGGCTGCTGGCGCAGGGGTATTCGGGGCTGGCGGAGCCGATGATCGATGCCGATGATCAGATGGCTGCCATGTTGGCCGCCATTGCCGTGCGGGTGACCGCGGCTCCCGGCTTCTATCGGGGGACGGGAAGTGCCGCAATACCGTTCATCACCTTCGGTCCGGTCACTCTTACCGCGGAAGACGGGACGAGTTCCACCTTCCAGATCGATTTCGAAGTGGAGTCCGCCGCGGAATGAGCGCGGCGTGGATCCGCCGTCGAGGGGTCAGATGCCCAGGAAGGTGCGGACGGGGCCGGTGAGGATGCCGGTGGTGAGGGCGTCCAGGGCGGCGGGGTCGGTGGCGGTGGTGGGGATGGTTCGGATGTCGCAGGTGGGGTGGGCCGTGGGGTTTTCGGCTTGTTGTTGGAGCCAGGCGAGGGCTGCGGGGGCGCCGAGGAACCATTCGCCGGTGTGGGCGGAGGCGGGCATGGCGAGTTGTTCTCGGCGGTACGTGACGGGGGTGCCGGCGGCGCAGTAGGTGGCGACCAGGGTGTCCATGCTGGAGATGAGGCTGCCTTCGTCGTCTATGGCGTTGTAGATGTAGAGGGGGGCGGTGGGGGCGGTGGCGCCCAGGGTGCGTTCGGCGAGGGCGGCGCTGATGGCGGGGTCGGTGAGGATCTGCTCGATGGGTTCGGTGAGGAACTGGTCGGCGTCGAAACCGAGGCTGGAAACCATGTTCTGGGGTGTGCAGTTGTCGGCGGCCTCCGCGATCTTCTGTTTCCCGGCGGGAGTCAGGTAGCGGTTCATGGCGGCGGTGAACACGGGGGAATCCTGCATGACGCCCATCAGCGCGATGGGGAGGAGGCCGCCGCCGACGGGCGTGCCGTTCATGGCGAGCATCGCGGCCCGAGGGTCAGCGACCGGTGCGCCGGCCGCCGTCCCGACCAGATTCAGTTCGGGCGCGTACCGCGGCTGTTCCTGTGCGGCCCAGGCACTCGCGATGCCGCCACCGGAGTAGCCCCACAGGAGCGCCGGGGTGCCGGGCCCGGACAGGGCGGCCGGTTCGAACGCCTCGACGGCCCGAATGCCGTCCAGGACGGCGTAACCGGGCTCCTTCGGCGTCGAGTAATGGTTGTCGATGCCGCCGAAGTCGGGCACCGAGACCGCCCAGCCGCGAGCCAGCCCGGCGGCGATCATCGCGGTCTCACCGGACATCGTGGTCAATTGCAGCGGACCGGATTTCGACGGATCGATCCAGGGGACATGCCCCTGGAACAACGCCTGGGACGGCTGGCACTGCGGCGCGATCGCATCGGTCATGTTCTGGAACGACAGCAGTGCCGTCGGCCGAGTCGTGTTCGCGGTCTTCAGCACCGTCGTCACCGCGGCATAGGGCTGACGGTTCGCGGCCGTGGTCCGATACAGCAACTGCCACGCTTGGACCGGCCACGGGACCAACTGTGAATAGCTGGCCTGGATCGGTCGCACGCGGAGGATCGTCCCGGGCTGTTGCGTCGAATAATCCGCGGGCGGCGTGTAGAAGGAGTCCGCGGTGTTGGGTACCGCCGACGCAGGCGTCGCCATCGCGCTCGTGGCCCCCACCAGTGCTGCGATCGGTATAGCCACTCGCGCGAATCGCGTGAAAAATGTTGTCCGGTAACGATATTTACGGCTCGACGACATCGGCCACCTCCCCTTCGGCGGCTCGAACTGTAACAGGTTTCAATTCGAAGGGACTGCCGGACGAGTACATTCGAGGGGTGACGCTCGGTATGGGGGAGCCGTTGGCGGGCGCGCGATTGCGGGCCGCGATCCGGGAAGCGCATGCCGAGGCGATGCGGGCGGTGGCGGCGGAGCCGGGGGAGCCCGCGGTGCCCCGGGATCTGATCGAATCACTGGCGTTGCAGCCGCGGGTGGCCGTGATCGCCGAGCAGTTGGACGCCGAATCGGTGGCTCTGCGGCTGCGACGCGAGGACGATTGGGGATGGGATCGACTTCGGAGGGAAGGTAGTTCGATGAGTGTCAGTCTGGCCAAGGGTGGGAATGTCTCACTGTCGAAGCAGGCGCCGAATCTGACGAAGGTTTCGGTGGGGCTGGGGTGGGATGTGCGCAGCACCACCGGCGCCGATTTCGACTTGGATGCCAGCGCCATGGCGTGCGGGCCGAATCAGCGGGTGGTGTCGGACAAGCACTTCGTGTTCTACAACAACCTGCGCTCGCCGGAGGGGACGATCGAGCACACGGGCGACAACCTGACCGGCGCGGGAGAGGGCGACGACGAGGTGATCAATGTGGACTTGGCGGCCATGCCGCCCACGATCACGAATATCTTCTTCCCCGTATCGATTTACGAGGCCGAGGCGCGGCGGCAGGCGTTCGGGCAGGTCCGGAACGCGTACATCCGGGTGGTGGACGCGGTCACGGGGACAGAACTGGCCCGGTTCGATCTGACCGAGGACGCCTCCACCGAGACGGCCATGGTGTTCGGGGAGTTGTACCGACACGGCGCGGAATGGAAGTTCCGGGCCATCGGGCAGGGGTATGCGTCCGGATTGGGCGGAATCGCACGGGATTACGGCGTCAACGTCTGACCCACCCGGCACTCGGTCTGCGCCCAGATCTCCTGCCCCAGACCGTGATAGCCGGTGATGGCGTCGGTATTGTTCAGGTGATCGGTCCAGAAGGTGCCGGGCTCCCGGCTCACCCGCTCGGCCACGGCGGTGGAGTCGACCAGTCGCAGCCGGTACCCCTTGGCCGCACACACCAGACCGAGCGCGGAACCACTACTGCCGCGCGCGTATTCGACCACCGTGTCACCGGGGCGCAGCCGCCCGTCGCGTTCGGCCACGGCGATCATGGCCTGGGCAGCCCGATCCTTCATGCTGCCGGACGGATTCTGTCCCTCGAGTTTCACCAGGATCTCCGCGCACCCCTCGGGCGTCACCCGGTGCAATCGCACCAGCGGAGTATTGCCGATCGCCGCCAAGACGTTGTCGCCGATGAACATGATCCGCGCCGACCTTTCCCGGGCCCCCGACTGGCTCAGGTTCGATTGTCCGGCAGCGGGGCGGGCCCGCGGGCCGGATCGGCGCAGGTTCGGCCCGAGACGAGGATCAGGCGTGCGCTGGAGGTTCAGTGCGCGAGCGGCGCGCCGATCACCGGCAGCGGCTGCGGCCGCTTGGCGACCCGCTGGTCACCGGAGGAGATTCCGCGCAGCCGGCGCATGGCCCACGGCCCCAGTGCGGTTGCCGCCCACTCGAGTTCGGCCGCCATTGACCGCAGCAGCCCCTGCTGGGGCAACGCGGGAATGAGCGGACGGGTCCAGGTGTCGTCGGAGCCGGGCAGTCGCAGCGCCTCGGCCATGGCCTCGGCGATGCGCTGATGCCCGAGCGGACTGGCGTGCAACCGGTCGGGACTCCACAGCCGCGGGTCGGTGACGACAGCGTGATGCCCGGTCTCCGCGATCAGGACCCCGTGCCGCCGGGCCGCCGCCCGCAACCGCTCGTTGAGGATCGACACCCGCCCGCGCAGCGGCCGGGCCAGCGGAATCGTCTCGGCGACATCGGGAAAGGTCAGGGTGGCCACGACCGCGCCGGTCGCGGTGAGCGCGGCGAACATCGCCTCGACGTCCGCGACGATGGCGTCCGGATCGAAGTTGGGGCGCAGCAGGTCGTTCATGCCCGCGAGCACGGTCGCCAGATCGGGCCGCAGCGACAGCGCCGCGTCCAACTGGTCGGCCCGGATCTGCCCGGCCAGCTTCCCGCGCACCGCCAGATTGGCGTACGACAGGCCCGGATTGGAGGCGGCCACTCGCTCGGCCAACCGGTCCGCCCAGCCCCGCAGGCCGGTCCGGTCGTCGCCGTCGCCGACGCCCTCGGTCTGGCTGTCGCCGAGGGCGACGTAACGGGTGTAGGTGCCATCGGTCATGGCGGATCGGCCTTTCGGTGACTGTCCGTGGATCATCCCAGGAAACCGGCGGCCACGGCGGCCGCCGCGAACACGTTCACGCACCCGCCGCCTGGTGTTCGGCCGCCGCTGCCTCCCGTTCGATTTGCGCGACGGCCTCGGCCTGGATCTGCGCGAACTGGGCGGCCATGGCCTCGGCCAGCGCCTGCGCACCCGAGAGCGGGCGAACCATGACGGTGAACTCGTCGATCTTGCCGTCGGCGTCGAGGTGCAGGAAGTCGCACCCGGTGATCCGCTTGCCCGAGACCGTCGTCTCGAACACCAGCGCGTGATCGGCGGCGTCGGGCGCGCCGATCTCCTTCACGTACCGGAAGTCCTCGAACACCCGCAGCACCCCGCGCAGGATGGCCGCGGTGATGGCCTTACCCGGGTACGGCTTGAAGGCGACCGGGCTGGTGAACACGACATTGTCGGCGAGCAGCGCTTCGATGGCCGCGGCATCGCGGGCCTCGACGGCCTGACGGAACGGGTGCATGATCCCTCGCATCCAGGTAGTCAAATCATTGCCTATGGGTTCGAACCGTATCGCGCGTACGCATGAGCTGTCCAGGGATCATATAGACAATTAGTTCACTATCCAGCTCGCGGCCGGGTACGGAGACGACGACGGCCCGATCCCTTGCGGAACCGGGCCGTCGCGGCGAGCGCTATTTGCCGATGACCCCGTACTGGGTCAGCAGTTCGCCGATCTCGTTGTTGCCGAGCCGCTTCGCCACCCCGCGCCACAGCAGCTCCGGCCCGGGCAGGTCGAACAGCGAGGCCAGACCCGACCCGACGAACCAGGCCGTCTTGCCGTCCACGCCCGCGGGCTTGCGGGGTCGCGTGAAGGCTTCGTAATTGCCGCTGGTGTACTCCATCAGAATTCCTGCCCCTCGGGGATCGGTCCGGAAAGACGGTGTGCGCCTAGGCCGTGTACTTGTAGAACCCCTCCCCGGTGGCGATGCCGAGCTTGCCCTTGTCGATGTAGTTGTCCTTGAGCCACTGCGCGATTCGCTGTCCGGTGGCGTCGCCGCTCATCAGGATGTTGTAGGGCGTGGTGAGCCCGATGATGTCGAGGATCTGGAACGGCCCGGCCGGAGCCCCGGTGCCGATGCGCCAGGTCTTGTCCACCGCCTCGGGCTCGGCGTAGCCGCCCTCGGCGAGGTTCATGGCCGCGTTGAGCAGCGGCACCAGCAGCGAGTTGAGGACGTAACCCGCCTTCTCCTTGTGCAGTTCGATGGGCACCATGCCGATGGCGGAGGCGAAGTCCACCACCGCCTGGTAGACGGCCGGATCGGTGTCGTCGGTGCCCATGATCTCGGCGGTGTTGAAGTGCCACACCTGATTCGCGAAGTGCAGCGCCAGGAACCGGTCGGGCCGACCGGTGAAATCCTTGATGGCGCTGGGCAGCAGGGTGGAGGAGTTGGTGGCGAAGATGGTGCGCTCGGGGGCGAGCGTGCCCAGCTTCTCGTAGATCTCCTGCTTGAGCGAGAGCACCTCCGGGACCGCCTCGATCACGAGGTCGGCCTCCGAAACCGCCGCGCCCAGATCGGAACTGAGCGCGATGCCCGCCGCGGTCGCCTCGGCCTTGCCGTCGCCCGCGCTCGGCACCTGCTCACGGTAGGTGGCGGCCAGTTTGTCGAAGCGTCCGCGCGCCGCGGTCAGCGCCGCATCGTCGATGTCGTAGCCGGTGACGTCGAAGCCGCGGAACGCGGTCTGGAACGCGATCTGGGAACCCAGCACTCCGGTGCCGAGCACGGTGACCTTGCGGATCTCGATGCCCATTGTCATTGCCTCCCTGTGGATGTGAAGAACCCGGTGATTATCTGTGCGATCTGCGCCCGCAGATCCGCCATGGCGTCGTGCCCGGGGTGCGCGCCGGTGGACGGCCGGGCCAGGACCAGATGCAGCACCGCGAAGATGCTGCGACCGGCTACTCGCGCCTGCTCCTCGACCTGCTGCGACCCCGTCGCGCCGGAGTCGGCGACGAGCCGTTGCGCGATCATGGATTCCAGCCGGGCCACCAGGGCCAGGCCCTCGGAGCGGTACTTGTCGGTGGGTGAGCCGAACAGCAGTTCACGCTGGTAGACGATGGTGTTCTCGGGCCGTCGCGCGGCGGTCCGCAGCAGCGGGCCCAGCATTTCGCACACCGCCGCGACGGTATCGGCCTGCGCGCGAGCCTGATCCGCGCCGACCTCCAGCGCGGTGCGCAGCTCCTCGTTGTAAACCATCAGCAGCAGTTCGCCTTTGGTGGCCGCGTAGCGGAACAGCGTGCCCGCCGCGATATCGGCGCGATCGGAGATCTGCTGGGTGGTGACCCGGTCGAAGCCCTGTTCGGCAAACAGGGTCGCGGCCGCCTCGAAGATCCTGGACTGTTTGTCGTGCATCTTGCGTTGCCGTCGTCCCTCGTGCGCCGATGTGGCCGTTGTGGCCATCGGACACCTCCAACCCTGCCTGCGTAAATGAGTTGACTCAAAAATGAGCGTACTCTTAGCTACTGATTGCGCAACCCCGCCCTGACCGGCCGGGCGTATGTTGATGGCATGGCCACGCATCTCACCCACTGGGGCGTTCTCGAAGCGGACAGTGACGGCGAACGGCTGACCGCGGTCCGCCCGTGGCGGGCGGACCCCGAACCCACTCCGCTCATCGAGAATGTCGCTTCGGCCCAGCATCATCCGGCTCGCATCGACCAGCCCTATGTGCGGCGCGGCTGGCTGGAACACGGCCCCGGGCCCGGGCCGCGCGGCGCGGAGGAGTTCGTGCCGGTCTCGTGGGAGACCGCGCTGGATCTGCTGGCCGGTGAATTGTCCAGGGTGTACCGGGAATTCGGTGCGGGCGCCGTCTACGGCGGCTCCTACGGCTGGGCCAGTGCGGGCCGATTCCATCACGCGCAGAGCCAGGTTCACCGATTCCTGAACTGCCTCGGCGGCTACGTCTCGCACCGCAACAGCTACAGCCTGGGCGCGTCGACGGTGTTGCTGCCGCACATCCTCGCCGATATGGGCACCATCATGTCCCGGGCCACCACCAAGTCGGTGCTGGCCAGGGAGGCCGAGCTGATCGTCTCCTTCGGCGGACTGTCGCCGAAGAACGTGGTGGTCTCGCCCGGCGGGGTCTCCAAGCACAATGGCCGCGGCTGGATCGAGACCGCGCACGCCAACGGCTGCCGCTTCGTCACCATCGGCCCGCTGCGCGACGACAGCCCGGCCGAGGCCCACGCCGAATGGATCGCGTCCCGGCCCGGCAGCGATGCCGCGCTGATGCTCGCGCTGGCCCAGGTGCTGGACGCGGAAGGCCTGGCGGACACGGCTTTCCTGGACCGCTACACCGTCGGCTACGACCGCTTCCGGGACTATGTGCGCGGCGCGGCGGACGGCATCGTGAAGGACCCGGAGTGGGCCGAGCCCCTCACCGGTGTTCCCGCGGACCGGATTCGCGGCCTGGCCCGCGAGATGGCGGCCACCCGGACCCTGGTCACGGTGAGCTGGTCGCTGCAGCGGGCCCAACACGGGGAGCAGCCGCTGTGGCTGGGCGTGGTGCTGGCCGCCATGCTCGGCCAGATCGGTCTGCCCGGAGGCGGATTCGGTCACGGTTACGGTTCGGCCGGGAATGTCGGTCTGGCCGTGCGGGTCACGTCCCCGCCGAAACTGCCGCAGGGGCGCAACGCCATCCACGACTTCATCCCGGTCGCGCGCATCGCGGACATGCTGCTGAACCCGGGTGAGCCGTACGAGTACAACGGCGAGCATCGCACGTATCCCGCTATCCGCCTGGTCTATTGGGCCGGTGGCAATCCCTTCCATCACCATCAGGACCTGGCCCGGCTGCGCACCGCCTTCGGCCGCCCGGACACCGTGGTGGTGCACGATCCGTTCTGGTCGGCCACGGCCCGGCACGCCGATATCGTGCTGCCCTCGACCATGACCATCGAACGCGACGACTACGGCTCGGGCGAGGGCGACCGCTACCTCTTCCCGATGCCCGCCCTGACCCGGCCGCACGCGCAGGCCCGCGACGACTACTGGATGTTCGGCGAGCTGGCCGAACGGCTCGGTGTCGGTAAGGAATTCACCGAGGGGCGCACGGCACAGGAATGGCTGCGCCACCTCTACGACGAATGGCGCGAACGCTCGAGCACGCGCGGTCACCAGGTGCCCGACTACGACAGCTTCTGGGCCGGGGAGTCCCTGGACCTGCCCATCGAAGCCGAGGAGCACATCGCCTTCGCCGACTTCCGCGCCGACCCGGACGCCCACCCGCTGCATACCCCCAGCGGCCGGATCGAGATCTTCTCCGACACCATCGCGGGCTTCGGCTACGACGAGTGCCCAGGCCATCCGGTCTGGCTCGAACCGGACGAGTGGCTGGGCGGCCCGCTGGCGGCTCGGTTCCCGATTCAGTTGGTGGCCAACCAGCCTCGGACCAAACTGCACAGTCAGCTCGATATCGGCGCGCACAGCCAGTCCTCGAAGATCCGGGGCCGCGAACCGGTCCGACTGCACCCGGACGACGCCGCCGCGCGCGGTCTCACCGAGGGGGACATCGTTCGCGTCTTCAACGACCGCGGCAGCTGCCTGGCGGGGCTGGAGATCAGCGACTCGGTACGCCCCGGCGTCGCGCAGCTGTCGACAGGCGCGTGGTACGACCCCGACCCGGCCGACGCCACCTTCTGCCGCCACGGAAACCCCAACGCGGTTACCCGAGATCGCGGCACCTCCCGGCTGAGTCAGGGGTGCACCGGGCAGCTGTCCCTGGTGGAGATCGAGCGGTACCGGGACCCGCTCCCACCCCTGACCGTCACCGGTCCGCCCGCCACAGCCAATCCCTGAGGCGGGCAAGCCCGCCCGCTATCGCTCGCCCCGCAGCGCGTGGCCCTGTGCGATGAGCGCTTCGATGACGGTGCGCGCCGCATTGGACGGCGTGCGCGCGGCCGCGTGCCCGACGCACAGTCGCCACGGCAGCGGGTAGGGCCGGTAGTCGGCGAACGGGACGCCGGGGGAGAGCCGCGCGACCGATCGCGGGATCAGCGCGACTCCGAAATCCTTGGCCGCCAACTCGAGTGCGAACGCCTGATCGGCGACTTCGATGACCGGGTAGCGGCCCGGGAACAGCTCGTCGGCGATGGTGCGGATGCCCCAGCCCGGCGGGAAGTCGATGAACCGCACCCCGTGCAGGTCGGCGGCGTGGAAGGGCCGGCCCGCCAGCGGATGCCCGGGCGCGGTGCACAGCACCAGCGTCTCCTCGGCGATGAGATGGGTGGTGAGGCCGGGGAATTCGTCGCTCATGCCCGCGAGCAGCGCCAGTTCGAGCGAATTGTCCAGCAGCCCGGCCACATTGCCGGCCATGCCGGAGATGCTCTGGCGCATCCGCAGGGTCACCTCCGGATACCGCCGGTGCAGTTCGGCGATGATGCCCGCCAGGTCGATGTTGTGGATGTTCATCAGATTGCCGACGACCACCTCGCCGCGGATCTCCCCGCGCGCGGCGTCGATGGCGTCCACGATGTCGCCGCGGGCGCGCAGCAGGGTGCGGGCGGGCGCGACCATGGCCCGGCCCGCGACGGTCAGCTCGAGGGTGCGCGGGGTGCGGTCGAACAGGCGCACCCCGAGTTCGTGCTCGAGTTTGGCGACGCTGGTGGAGACCGCCGATTGCACCAGGTTGAGGTGGCGGGCCGCGGCGGTGAAGGACCGGTGGTCACAGCAGGCCAGGAAGCACTCGATCTGACGTAGCTCCATGGGTCGAGCCTAGCCCTGCCATCTATTCGATAGATGACAGTATCGAAAACCATCGCTTTTGTAGATCGGAATCCCGCCTCACGATGAATCGGTGATGGTTTCCACGCTCCGCGCCCAGACGCCCGCACCGATCGCGCCCGAGACGTCCCCGACGCTGACCCGGACGACGGTGCTGGTGTTCGCGGTGACCGCGGGCTCCTCGGCCGCGGGCAACTACTACCTGCAACCCCTGCTGCACCAGGTCGCCGGTGACCTGAAGGTGTCCACCGCGAGCGCGGCCCTGCTGGTGAGCGCGGCCCAGATCGGGTACCTGTGCGGTCTGGCGTTCCTGGTCCCGCTCGGCGACTTCCTGCGCCGCCACCGCATGGTGCCGGTGCTGCTGCTGGCCTCGGTCGCGGCCCTGCTGGTGTCGGCGTTCGCGTCGAACTACGCGGTGCTGGTGGCCGGAGTGGTGGCCACCGGGGTCGCGGCCTCGGCGGCGCAGGTGGTCGTGCCGTGGGCCTCGGCGCTGGCCGATCCGGCGCGGCGCGGGCAGGTGGTCGGCACCGTGATGAGCGGTCTGCTGCTGGGAATCCTGTTGTCGCGGGTGCTGGCCGGGGCGGTGGCGCAGCTGGGCGGCTGGCGCGCGGTGCTGCTGGTGGCGGCCGGATTGCAGGTGGTGATGGCGATCAGCGTGTACCTGCTCGCGCCCGCCACCCCGCGCGCGGCGACCGGCGAGAGCTATCCGCGGGTGCTGGTGTCGATCCTGGGTCTGATCCGCCGCCACGCGGTGTTGCGGCAGCGCATGCTGCTCGGCTTCATCCTGATGGGGAGCTTCTCGCTGGTGTGGACCGCGCTGGCGTTCCAGCTGTCCGGATCGGGCGGAAGTTCTTACCACTACGGCGAATTCGTGATCGGCCTGTTCGGCCTGGCGGGCGTGGTCGGGGCACTGGGCGCGCCGGTGGTGGGCCGGCTGGCCGACCGCGGGCACCTGCGCCGCGTCACCACGCTGACCTGGCTGGTGCTGCTGGCCAGTTGGGCGCTGGTGATCTGGGGCGGGCACAACGTGGTGGCGTTGATCGCCGCGCTGGTGGTCTTCGACTTCGGTATCCAGGGCGCGCATCTGACCAACCAGTCGGCCATCTACACCCTGGATCCGGCCGCGCGCAGCCGGCTGACCACGGCCTACATGGTCACCTACTTCCTCGGCGGCGTGACCGGATCGGTGACGGCCGGGGCCGCGTTCGAGGCGGGCGGCTGGACGCGGGTGTGCGAGATCGGCGTGGCCGCGACCGTGGTCGGCCTGGTGCTGTGGGCGGTGTTCGCACTCCGGCCACAGCTCGCCAACTGAACATGCGACCGATTCACCCTGTGGCATACAACGATTCGCCGGGAGATGGCCAAACGTCCACGTACGCCCCAGGGTTCGCGCGCGCAGAGTGCTACGCGCGAAACAGATATGGGTTCGTTTCATCCGGGTGACCGGCAGAACCCATAGAGTGGTGAGCGTGGCCGCACTTCTCACCCAAGGGCAGACCGGTGAACTGGGCGTCTCGGACATCACCGTGACGGTGCACTTCAGCGCGGGAGTCGATCTCGCCGCGCTGCTCCTGACCGATCGCGGTGCGGTACGCGACGATACCGACCTGATCTTCTACAACCAGCCCACCGGCCCCGGCATCCAGCTGGTGCCCGGGCAGCACGCTGTCGCGGTGAATCTGAGCGCCGTGCCGCCGGGCGTGGCCCATATTCGCATCGTGGCCAGCCTCGACGACCGCGACAGCCGCTTCGGCGACCATCCCGCCCCGCACATCGGCATCGCCGACGATCGCGGAAACCCGCTGTACGAGTACGTGATCGACGGCCTCGGCAACGAGACCACGGTGGCGGCGGTGGACCTGGACCGCGGCGAGGACGGCTGGTACGCCCGTGCGGTCGGCTTCGGCCACCCCCGCGGCTTCGCGGCGCTGGTCGCCGATCACGGTGTGTCCATCAGCAATTCGCCGAACGCGGCCCGGCCCGCCGCGGTGATCGCGCCGGTCATGAAGTCCGGCGACACCGTGGCCCTGCGCCGGCAGGGGCAGGACCTGAGCTTCGTCAAGATGGGCCTGGGCTGGGATCCGGTGCACATCCAGCACAAATGGGGTTCGCGGCCGGTCGAGATCGATCTGGACGCCTCGGCCCTGGTCTACGCGGGGCAC
This sequence comes from Nocardia sp. NPDC059764, assembly GCF_042732555.1. NCBI lineage: Bacteria > Bacillati > Actinomycetota > Actinomycetes > Mycobacteriales > Nocardiaceae > Nocardia > Nocardia sp. NPDC059764. The sequence continues at coordinate 49,037 of NZ_JBHWHH010000016.1, read as the reverse complement.
GATCTGATCGACGCCGCCTACTACGGCCAGCTCGTCACCAAGGACGGCGCCATCCGGCACTCCGGCGACAATCTCACCGGTGAGGGCAAGGGTGACGACGAGACCATCACCGTGGACCTGACCCGGATCGGCCCGCAGGTCACCGCCATCGTCTTCGTGATCACCTCCTACGCGGGCCACACCTTCGAACGGGTCCGGAACGCGTTCTGGCGCTTGACCGACGGCACCACCAGCACCGAGCTCACCCGCTCCAACCTGAGTTCGGGCGGCGCGCACACCGGCATGGTGGTGGCCAAGGTGCATCGCGAGGACGGCATCTGGAAGGTGTCGGCGCTGGGCCACCCGATCGAGGCCGGGCACCCGGTCGAAGCGGCGTCCCAAGTGGTCGGATTCCTGTGAACCGGTTCAGTCCACGGTGATGAACCGGCCCAGCTGCGGCACCGCCTCGCCGGGGTGCTTGGCCTGGAAGCCCTCGCCGATGGCCTGCAGTTTCCATTCGCCGCCCGAGCGGAACACCTTCGCCATGGCGATGGCCGTGAATGGCATGCCCCCCGCCAGCGCGTAGCGGGCCAGCTCGGCCTTCGTGGTGTCGTCCACCAGCCGGCAGTAGGCATTGCTCACCTGCTCGAAGGTGTGGCCCTGGTAGGAGGTGACGATGAAGAGCAGCGTATTCACATGGCGCGGAATGCGACTCAGGTCGACCAGGATCACCTCGTCGTCCCCGGCCGCGCCCTCACCGGTGAGATTGTCCCCGGAGTGCCGGATGGACCCGTCCTTCGAGATCAGCTGACCGTAGTAGGCGACGTCCACCAGGTGCCGGTCGGCGAACATGGCCACCCAGGCGTCCAGGTCGATGTTCGCGGCGCGGCGGCCGAACAGTCCGCCCTGTTTGGCCGGGTCCCAGCCCAGGCCCATGCGGATGCGGGTGAGCGCGACCCCGCCCTCCTTGCGGAGCGTGACGCGTTGGCCCTTGGACAGATTCACCGGCTTGGCGCCCGAGAGCCCGCCCTCGGTGGGCTGCGGCGGATAAGGCGGCGGAGGCGGCGGCTGGGTGCGGTCGGCCGGTGTCGGCGGGACCGGGGGCGGAGCGATCGGCGGCGGGTAGGCCGACGGCGGCGGTGGGGAAGCGACGGGCGTGGGCGCGGGCCGCGGCGCGTCCTCGACCGTCACGCCGTGATCGCTGACCAGGGCGGCGAATCCGCCCGCGTACCCCTGTCCGACCGCCCGCACCTTCCAGGCGCCGTAGCGCCGGTACAGCTCGATTGCGATGACGATGGACTCGCTCTGCAGATCCTCGATCTTGTACTCGTACAGCGCGTTTCCGCCGGCGTCGGAGACCACCGCGATCGGCGGGGCGATCCGCCCGAAGGTGGCCCCGGTCCCGTCGAGGGTGATGACCGCCCGGATCTGGGTGATCTCGGCGGGCACCTGCGCCAGTGAGACCGCCAGGTCGGCGGGCTGCCCGGCCACGCCATTGCGCAACCGCACTCCCGGACCGGTCGGTTGGTTGTAGAACACGAAGTCGTTGTCCGAGCGCACTTTCCCCTGCTCGGTCACCAGCAGCGCCGACAATTCGGCGGTGGCCGCGACCCGGACGGAGACCACCACCTCCGCCGCGGTCAGTGCGCCGTTCTGACCCTTCACCAATGTTGTGGACAAGGCCGATCCTCCCGTATCGAAAACGCCCACCTGCCACTCTAGGAGACCGGTCGGCGCTCAGCAGGCGAGCTGGTCGGCCAGATCCAGGAAATCCACGGCATTGATATCGAACTCGGCGGAGAACTCGGCATCGGCGAGCGCGGGGTCGCCGTATTCGAGCGGCCGGGCCACGAACGCGGTCCGGAAACCGAGCTCGCGCGCGGCCCGGATGTCGTACTTGTGGCTGGCCACCATCATGATCTCCGACGGCACCAGGCCCAGGTAGCGGGCGGCCAGGCCGTAGGTGCGCGGATCCGGTTTGAACGCGCCCACCATCTCGGCGGCGAAGACCGCGTGCCAGGGGAGGTCGCCGTGGCGCGTAATCTCCACCACCGCACTGACATCGGCATTGGACAGGGTCGCGAGGGTGAATTTCGCGCGCAGGCGGCGCAGGCCGGGGACGGTGTCGGGCCAGGGATCCAGCCGTGCCCAGACGCGGGCCAGTTCGTCGCGAGCGGCGAGCTTCAGATCGATGCCCTCGGACTCGAGCAGCGGGTCGAGGGTCTTCCGGTAGATCGACGCCACGCTCACCCACCCGCTGTCCGCGGGCTGCCGGGAGGTCTCCGCGAAATAGGCCGCGCGCCAGTCGTTCACGAACTTTCCCCAGTCCTGGTCCGGGCTCAGCTCCCCGGCGGCCGCGACGGCGGCCCGCACGATGGTCGAGTGGAAGTCGGTGGCGGTTCCCTGGACATCGAACAGCAGCGCTCTGGGCCTCATCGCGTTCACGGCGAAAGCCTACGAGATCGGTTCTAGGCTGGCGGGCATGGAGATCGGTCGGGCCAGCAGAACCGCCTTGGCGACCGCGTACGCGCGCGCCTACCACCAGCTCTCGGGCGAACCACGGGTCTTCACCGATCCACTGGCGGCGAAGATCGTGGGCTTCACCGCCGACCTGCGGCTTCGACACCGTCGAGGCGCGGCCGCTGGCGGAGCTGTTCACCGACTACCTCGGCGAGCCGCTCGCGGGCCTGCCGGTCCGGCGCCGGCCCGCGCCACTGCTGCACGCCGCGGCCGGGGCGTGAGCCGCCGCACTCACCCGTTTGCCCGGCATTTGCGCTGGTAGCCTCGGCGCGGGGGCGCTCGACCGATGTATTGCCCGATCAGCTCCGGACCGGTAATCAGTTCGCTCGGGTGGGTACGCGAGTCGAGGCTTTGAAGGTAGGAACCGGTGACCGTCGATCTTCCCGCGGCACGCCGGGCGCCGGGTCCCGGCGGCCGAAGACGGGTCCAGACGCTGCCGCGTCTGCTGGCCGCCGCGGTCGAGAGCAGACCGGACGGCATCGCCCTGCGCGCGGGCGGACGCTCGCTCACCTATGCCCGGCTCGACGCGTACTCCACCCGGGTGGCCCGGCTGCTCATCGCCCGCGGACTCGGTCCCGGCGACCGCGTGGTGCTGGCGCTGCCGCGCTCGGCCGAGGCCGTCGTCGCGGTGTGGGCGGTCGCCAAATCCGGGGCGGCCTTCGTGCCCGTCGACCCCGCCTACCCGCCGGACCGGGTCGCGCACATGCTGGCCGACGCGGGCGCTGCCTGCGGACTCACCCTCACCGCCACCCGCGAGCGGCTCGGCGACGGGCTCGACTGGCTCGAACTCGACGCCCCGGACTGCCGCGCGGAACTGGCCGACATCTCGGCCGAACCGCTGCACTACACCGACCGCACTCGCCGGGTGCACGGCGACGACATCGCTTATGTCATCTACACCTCCGGTTCGACGGGCCTCCCCAAGGGCGTTGCGGTCACCCACAGCGGATTGGCCGGGCTCTGCGGCGAACTCATCCGCCGCTTCCGGGTCGCCCCGGATTCCCGCACCCTGCACTTCGCGTCACCCAGCTTCGACGCGGCAGTCCTGGAACTCCTGCTGGCCGTCGGCTCGGCGGCCACGATGGTCGTCGCGCCCGCCGACTGCTTCGGTGGCGGCGAGCTCGCGGAGCTGCTGCGGGCCGAGCGGGTGACGCACGCTTTCGTCACGCCGGCCGCGCTGGCCGGGATCGATGCTTCGAATTTGCCGGACCTCGCGGTCGTGGTCGCGGGTGGTGAGGAATGCCCGCCCGATCTGGTGGCCCGCTGGTCACCGGGGCGCGGGTTCTTCAATCTCTACGGACCCACCGAGACCACCGTCGCCGCGACCATCAGCGACGCGCTCACCAGCGCCGACACCGTCACCATCGGCGGACCCATTCCCGGTGTGACCGCCCTGGTGCTCGACGCGCGGCTGCGGCCGGTGCCTACCGCTGTGGCCGGTGAGCTCTACCTGGCCGGGCCGGGGCTCGCGCGCGGCTATCACCGGCGGCCCGGCCTGACCGCCGCGCGCTTCGTGCCGCACCCGAACGGCAAGGGGGAGCGCATCTATCGCACCGGAGACATGGTGCGGTGGGTGCTCGACCGCGACGGGGTGCCGGGACTGCAATATCTGGGACGCAACGACTCCCAGGTGCAGATCCGCGGGATCCGGCTGGAGCTCGACGAAGTCGACGCGGTGCTGTTCGCCCACGAATCCGTCGCTTTCGCGACCACGCTGGTGCGACGGCTGCCCGGTGGCGTCGATGGGCCGGTGTCGTACGTGGTGCCCGTCCCCGGAGCCGATATCGATGGTGCCGCGCTGACCGACTATGCGCGGCAACAGCTTCCGCGCCACGCGGTGCCGGCCGCCATCACGGTGGTCGACAGCCTTCCGCTGACCCCGTCCGGGAAGCTGGATCGCGACGCGCTGCCCGAGCCGGTCTTCGCCGCCCGGCCGAACCGGCGGGCCCTGACCGCGACCGAGCGGGAGGTGGCCGCGGCCTTCACGGAGCTGCTCGGTGTCGCGCGAGTGGGTGCGGTCGACGACTTCTTCGACCTCGGCGGAAACTCCTTGCTCGCTACGAGATTGGCGGGACGACTGGGAGCGGGCCGAGCCGTGCGGGTCCCCGTGCTGTCGGTGTTCGAGCATCCGACGGTCGCGGCGCTGGCGGCGGTCATCGACGGGCTCGGCACCGGTGATCGGCCCGTGTTGACCTCGGCCCGACGGCCGGGGATGCGGGTCCCGCTGTCGCTCGCGCAGCAGCGCATGTGGTTCCTGGCGCGCCTGAATCCGGAGTCGGCGGCCTACAACATTCCGTTCGCGCTGCGCCTGACCGGGGAACTCGACGTGGCCGCGCTCGCGTGGGCCCTGCGGGACCTGGTCGAACGGCACCAGGCCCTGCGGACCGTCTACCCCGAGGACGGTGGCGACGGGTACCAGGACATCCGCCCGGCGGACGCCCTGCCGATCGACCCGGTCGCGGCCGACGTGACCGAGTCCGGAGTGCGGAGCGAACTGATGGCCTGGGCGGGCACGGGATTCGATGTCACCGCCGAGGTTCCGCTGCGGCTGCGGCTATTCCGGATCGCGGAGCGGGATCACGTGCTCGGGGTGGTCATCCACCATCTGGTCGCCGACGGCTTCTCCATGGCCCCCTTGACCCGCGACCTCATGACCGCCTACGCCGCCCGGACCCGGGGCGTCGCCCCCGACTGGACACCGCTGCCGGTGCAATACGCCGACTACGCGGTGTGGCAGCGCGAATTACTGGGCGCGGCAGACGATCTCGGCTCACTCCACGCCGAGCAGCTCGGTCACTGGCGGACCGCGCTCGCGGGATTGCCGCCCCTGCTGGACCTGCCCGTCGACCGTCCTCGCCCGGCGGTCGCCTCGCATCGCGGTGCGGCACAGCACTTCCGGGTGGACGCTTCCCTTCATCGGGCTGTGGAGGAGCTGGCCCGCACCCGGGGCGTCTCGCTGTTCATGGTGGTGCACGCCGCGCTCGCTGTCGTCCTGGCGCGGCTGGCCGGAGTGGACGATGTGGCCGTGGGCGCGCCGGTGGCGGGCCGCGGGGAACCCGAACTCGACGATGTCGTGGGCATGTTCGTCAATACCCTGGTCCTGCGCACCCGCATCGACCCGGCCGAGCGCTTCACCGACCTGCTGGACCGGGTGCGGGACACCGACCTGGCCGCCTTCGCGCATGCCGAGCTGCCCTTCGAACGGCTGGTGGCCGCCCTGGATCCACCCCGGACCCAGGCCCATCACCCGCTGTTCCAGGTGGCGCTGTCGTTCCAGAACTTCGGCGACCAGGTGCTGCGACTGCCGGGGCTCACCGTCACCGGAATCGATCTCGGCGAGGCGGTGTCACCGATGGATCTCCAGCTCACCGTGGTGCCGCAACAGGATGCCGAAGGTCCTGCGGGACTGCACTGTTCGTGGCGGTACGCCACCGACCTGTTCGACGAGAGCACGATCGTCCGGCTCGGCGCGCGGGTGGTCGCCGTGCTCGCCGCCATCGCCGCCGATCCGCACGCAACCGTCGGCGACCTGCCCTGCACCGATCCTGCCGAACTCGCGGTCCTGCCGACGACGGGTCCGCGGCGCGAGGTGCCGCAGAGGTTCCTGTTCAGTGGCTTCACCGATCGGGCGGTGCGCACTCCCGAACTGGTGGCCGTGACCGGTGACGGCATCGCGCTGACGTACGGCGAACTCTTCGAGCGGTCGAACAGGCTGGCGCGCAAGCTGATCGCCTCGGGCGTCGGACCCGGCACGGTGGTCGGCGCGGCCGTGCATCCCGGACCCGATCTCGTGATCTGCCTCTACGCCATCGTGCAGGCCGGCGGCGCGTATCTGCCGATCGACCCCGACCAGCCCGCCGAACGCACCGCCGACATGCTCGCCACGGCCGAGCCCGTCCGCGTCGTGACCGCCGATCTCGTGAATGCCCCGGAGCTGGAGAGCTTCTCACCCGCACCGATCACGGACGCCGACCGATCGCGGCCACTGCGCGAACAGGACCTCGCGTACCTGCTCTTCACCTCCGGGTCCACGGGCCGCCCGAAAGGCGTCGGCATCTCTCATGCCGCCATGGCCAACCACATCGCCTTCCTCACCGCCGAATACGGTATTTCCCACAGCGATACCTATATCCAGCTGGTGCCGAGCACCTTCGACGCCTCCCTCATCGGCTACACCGCCCCGCTCGCGGTGGGCGGTCACCTGGTGGTCCCGTCGACCGCTCGTCGCACCGATCCGGACCACCTCGCGGACCTCCTGATCCGGCATCGAGTGACGTCTTTCCTCGCGGTCCCTTCCCTGCTGCGAGCGCTGCTGGAGTTCGCGCCCGACGGCGCGCTGTCCGGCCTGCGGGTGGTGTGCGTCGGCGGCGAGCCCCTGCCCGCCGAGCTGATCGCGCGGTTCCGGGCCGCGAGCCCGGCCCGGCTGCACAACCTCTACGGGCCCACCGAGGCGACCATATCCATCACCGGAACCGAGGTTACCGACCACGCCGGCGGCCCGGTATCCATCGGTGCGCCGCACTGGAATTCCCGCGCCTACGTGCTCGACGCCCGCCTGCACGCGGTGCCGCCGGGCACACCCGGGGAACTGTACGTCGCGGGCACACAGCTCGCCCGCGGCTACCTCGGCCGACCCGCGGGCACCGCCGACCGCTTCGTCGCCGACCCCTTCGGCGGGGTGGGGGAACGCATGTACCGCACCGGCGACCTGGTCCGCCGCACCCGCGATGGTGGACTGGAGTACCTGGGCCGCACCGACTTCCAGCTCAAACTGCGGGGACAACGGCTGGAGCCGGGGGAGGTGGAGGCCGCGTTGCGCGCCCACCCGGACGTGGCCGAAGCCGTCGTCGCGATCCGCCGAGACCGGCTCGTCGGATACCTGCGCGCCGTCACCGGTACCATCCCGTGCCCGGACGAGGTTCTGGCAGCGGCCCGAAATCGGCTGCCCGGCTACATGATTCCCTCGGACCTCGTCGTCCTGGACGCCTTCCCGCTCGGCTCGACGGGCAAGCTGGACCGCGCCGCCCTCCCCGACCCGGAACCGTCGTCGCGGGCGTACGCCGCGCCGGAAACAGCCGACGAACACGCGGTCGCGGACGTCTTCGGCGCCGAACTGTGTGTCGAGAAGGTGGGACGCGACGACGACTTCTTCACGCTGGGCGGAAACTCCCTGTCCGCCATCCGGGTCCGTGCCGCACTGGCCGGCCGGCTCGGCCTTCCGGTGCCCCTCGCGTACCTGTTCACCCACCCGCGCGTCCGGGATCTGGCCGCCGCTCTGCGGGCGGAAACACCCATGGTCGGCGCCGGCCCGGACCCGGTGGCGGACGCCGTGCTGGATCCGGAGATCACCGCGGCCGGTCTCCCGCCCCGCCGTCCGGGCTCGCGGTCGGCGGTACTGCTCACCGGCGCAACGGGTTTCCTCGGCAGCTTCCTGCTCCGGGAGCTGCTCGAACGAACTTCCGCCACCATCCACTGCCTCACCCGTGCACCCGGCGCATCCGAGGCTCGCCGCCGCATCGTCGCCAATGCCGACCGCTTCGGCATCGATCTCGTCCCGCACATCGATCGAATAGTTCCGGTCCCAGGCGATCTCGCGCAGCCCGGTCTCGGCCTGAGCGCGAACGAGTTCACCGACCTGGCCGAGCGGATCGACGCGATCTACCACAATGGCGCGCTCGTCAACCACCTCGAACCGTATGCCCGCATGCGCGCCGCCAATGTCACCGGCACCGCCGAGATACTCCGGCTGGCCGCCACGCACCACGTCACACCGGTCCACTACATCTCCACGGCCTCGATCTCGAACGGCCCGCTTCCGGACGGCGTGCCCGGCTATACAGCCACGAAATGGGTTGGGGAACAGCTGGTTCGAGCCGCCGCCGAGCGCGGCGTGCCGGCCCGCGTCTACCGCCCCGGCCTCATCACCGGCGATTCCCGGTGCGGCGCGGCCGGGGCCGACGACGCCTGGTGGACGATGCTGCGCGCCATGCTGGTCCTCGGCCTCGCCCCCGAGCTGCCCGATGCCGAGGTCGCCATGGTGCCCGTCGATCAGGTCGCCGCCGCGATCGTCTCCGCCGCCCGGAAGCCGGCCGAACCCGGTGAGGTCGAGACCGTCACCCTGCTGCCGGCCCGGACGGTGTCCCTCACCACCGTGCGAGACGAAATCCTTTATCACGGTTACCATCTCGCGCCGGTGGCTCCGGCGGACTTCGCCGCCGCCCTGCTCACGGCGGCCGAACGGCCGGACGCCGACGCCCGTCTGGTGCGCGCGGCCGCCCTCAGCGTCAACTATTCGGCCGAGGTCACCGGCATGGCCCCGCGCGATCCCCGTTCGGCCTGTCCGGGAGTCGATCGCCCCATCCTGGCCCGCTACCTCGACTACTACGTGAAGACCGGTTTCCTGCCCCCGCCATGACCGACCGCTGGTCGGCGGGCAGGTGCGGTCTGGCCGGCGACCCGCTCGGTGCGCGACAGCCCCGATCGAGCCCTCGACAAGGTGCCGCAGGCCGAACTCGGCGAGCACCTGGAAGCGGCCGCCCGCCGCCACGCGAAGGAGTGATCAGCGCAGGGCGGCACGGGCGCCGGCCGCCTCGAGCTTGATTCGCGCGGCCTCGGCGGCGTCCTTGTCGACCTTCTCCAGCACCGCCTTCGGCGCGGCCTCGACCAGGTCCTTGGCCTCCTTGAGACCCAGCCCCGGGATGATCTCCCGCATGGCTTTGATGACCTGAATCTTCTTGTCTCCGAAGGATTCCAGGACGAGATCGAACTCGTCCTGTTCGTCGGCCGCCTCCGCCGGCGCGGAATCCGCGGCGACCTGGACGGCCACCGGGGGCGCGGCGCTGACGCCGAACTCCTCCTCGAACGCCTTGAGGAACTCCGAAAGTTCCAGCAGCGTCATACCTTTGAACACGTCGAGCAATTCGACGACGGTCATCTTGGCCATGATGTAACCCCTTGCAACGCTGACCAGGCGATACAAGTAATTCTAAGCGCCGGGGACCGCCAAGGTCATCAGATATTCGCGCTCCCCGCGTGTCAGCGGGCGTGGCGCGCCGTCGGCGATGGCGACCAAGGTGGAAGTCGCGAAGAGATAAAGGAATTCGCCGTCGCGCACCTCGTGCCGCAGGGTGAACGAGGTGGTGCCGAGCTTCTCCACCCGGGAGGTGACGGTCACCGGCGCGGCCCGGAAGACCAGCGGCATGCGGTAGCTCAGCCGCTGACCCGCCACCACCACGCGCCACGGACCGCCGTCGGAGTCGTAGCGGTCCAGCAGATCCGCGCGCGCCTCGTCGAGGTATTGGGCGAAGACCACATTGTTGAGATGCTGCTGCGCGTCCATATCAGTGCGGCGCAACTGGATGTCGTAGGTGTGCATCAGGCCTCCAGGTCCTTCAGGAGCACGCGCTGGTCCTCGGGCAGCGCGCGGGACCGCTGGGTCTCCTGGTCGAAGGCGACCATCGTGCACACCGCCGTCGAATACACCACGTCGTCGTCGCGGATCTCCTGTTCCAACACGAACGAGGAGGTGCCGACCCGGCTCACCCAGGTCTCGATCCGCACCGGATCGGGCCGGTACCGCAGCGGCGTCAGATAGTCGATATCCATCTGCGCGACCACGTTCGCCCCGCCGAACCCCTTCTTCCAGAACAGATCGATCCGGGATTCCTCGAGGTAGCGCAAATGCGCGGCATTGTGCACGTGCCCGTCGGCGTCCACATCGGACCACCGCAGCGGGCACTGGAAAAGGTGTCGGGCCACGCACGCATTCATATCAAGCGGGCCGGGACGGCAACCCCGCGGCCATCGCCGCGATGGCTGAATCTGCAAGAGTCGTGTCGTTGACGCCGTCGCCCGCGGGCCGCAGGCTGGGGGCATGCGGGTGGTGCTGATCGTGGTGTTCGACGGGTTCCAGCTGACCGATCTGGCCGGGCCCGCGGACGTGTTCTCCGGGGCGGCCGCCCTGCTCGGCGACGGCGGCGGCTACCGGGTCGAACTGGCCGCGGCGCAGGCCGGTCCGGTGCGGTCCTCGTGCGGCATCGAGGTGACCGCGCGGCACGGGCTCGACACCTGGACCGGACCGCTGGACCTGCTGCTGGTGGTGGGCGGACTGGCCTTCTGGGCGGCCTCGGGCGACGCCGTACTGGTGGCCGGGATCCGCCGGGTGGCCGCGATGTCCGACCGGGTGGGCTCGGTCTGCTCGGGCACCTTCCTGCTGGCCCGCGCCGGACTCCTGGACGGCCGCCGCGCCACCACCCACTGGGCGGGCGGGGAACTGCTGGCCCAGCAGTTCCCGGCCATCACCACCGAACCCGACCGCATCTACGTGCGCGACGGCCCGATCTGGACCTCGGCCGGGGTGACCGCGGGCATCGACCTGGCCCTGGCCATCGTGGCCGCCGACCACGGACCCGAACTGGCCCGCGAGGTCGCGCGCTGGATGGTGGTGTACCTGCATCGGCCCGGCGGGCAGAGTCAGTTCAGCGCACCGCTCACCGGCAATTCGCCCCGGCGCGATCCGCTGCGCGAACTCCAGGTGTGGATGGAGGAGCATCCGGCCGCGGACCTGTCGCTGCCCGCCCTGGCGCTGCGGGTCGGCATGAGCACGCGGCACTTCTCCCGCGTCTTCGCCGGCGAGACCGGGACCACGCCCGCCCGCTACGTGGAACGAGTGCGGATCGCCGCCGCCCGCCGTCTGCTCGAGACCACCGACCAGCCCATGGACCGGGTCGCCGCCGCGGTCGGACTGGGCAGCCCCGAGACCCTGTACCGAATCTTCCACCGCCACCTGGGCATCCCCCCGGGCGAGTACCGCGCCCGGTTCAAGAACTCCGAAGGAGAGCGTGCCTCATGACCTTCCAGATCGCCATCGTGCTCTATCCCGGCATGACCGTGCTGGACGTGGTCGGACCCTACGAGGTGCTGCGCGGCATCCCCGACAGCGAGATCCGTTTCGTCGCCGGGGAAGTCGGCCCGGTGGTGGCCGACAGCGGGGTGCTGGCACTGGGCGCGACCCACACCTTCGCCGAGACGCCCGCACCCGATCTGGTGCTCGTCGGCGGCGGGGAACAGGGCACCACCGGCGCGATGGCCGACCGCGAGCTCATCGACTGGCTGCGGGCGGTGCACCCCAAGACACAGTGGACCACCTCGGTCTGCACCGGATCGCTGATCCTGGCCGCCGCCGACATCCTGCGTGGTCAGCCCGCCACCACCCACTGGCTCGGCCAGCCCGCGCTCGCGCCCTTCGGCGCCGAGTCGCGGCCGCACGACCGCATCGTGCACAGCGGCAAGATCGTCACCGCCGCAGGCGTTTCCGCGGGCATCGACCTCGGGCTGTGGCTGGTCGGCCGGATCGCGGGGGAGGAGCGGGCGCAGATGACCCAGCTCTACATCGAGTACGACCCGCACCCGCCCTACGACACCGGCCACCCCGACAAGGCGAGCCCCGACCTGCTGCGCAAGACGCGCCTGCTCGCCACCAAACGATCGGCCAAGCCGCGGGTGCCGCTGGAGGTGGCGACCGCCGTGTGGCGGCTGACCCTCAACCGCATGCGGGATCGGGCCGCCGCCAAACGCTGAATTCCCGCATCGCCTGGATCCGCCGACCGAGCACGTCGCGCACCTGGGCTTCGGCCACGGCGTCCACTACTGCGTCGGCGCGCCGCTGGCCCGGCTCGAGGCCCGGGTCGCGTTCACCCAGCTGCTCCGGTTCCCGGACATCGAGCTGGCCGTGGACGATTCCGAGCTGCGCTGGCACCCGAATCCGGTGATCCGCGGCCTGAAGCGACTGCCGGTGCGGCTGCGGAAGTAGATCCGGGGCAAGAATTTCCGGCCCGCGAGCGATGAATTTCGGGCGGCGGTGAGGTCTATACCTGTGAACAGACGTTCGAAATCACCGTCGAGTCAAAAGAGTTGATCTTTCATGACCGTATTCGCCATCTACGGGGCCACCGGTCACACCGGCCGCCTCGTCGCCGCCGACCTCATCGCACGAGGGAAGGAAGTCGTTGTGTCCGGGCGCGATCCGGATGCCCTCGCCGCCCTGGGCCCCGCACGGGTCATGCCCGCCGCGCTCGATGATCCGGCGGCCTTGCGGGCACTGGCCGAGGCCGCCGACGTGATCATCCACTGCGCGGGGCCCTTCGCCACCACCGGACTGCCCGTGGCCACCGCCGCCGTCGAGGGCGGCTGCCACTATGTCGACCACGCCGTGGAAGTGCACCACGTGAAGCGGCTGTTCGACGACTTCACCGAACCCGCCCAGCGGGCCGGGATCACCCTGCTGCCGAGCGTGAGTTTCTATGGGGGACTGGGTGATCTGCTCGCCGGGGCCGTTGCGCGCGGAACGTCCGGCATCGACCGGATCACCGTGGCCTACCACGTCACCAACTGGATGATGACCCACGGTGCGGTGGAGACCGCGCGACTGCTGTTCGCCGACACGGACCGCATCGGCTACGAGGACGGGCAACCCCGATACGGATTCGTGGAACCGCGGCAGGCGATCTTCGCGTTCCCGCCGCCGGTCGGACCGCGGCCCATGATCGCGCCGGTGCCGTTCCCCGAAGCCGTCACCGTGCCCCGGCACACCCGCACGAAAGCGGTGGAGGCGCAACTGACCGCGCACACCTTCGCCGAGGACCAGGCCTTTACCAGCGAGCAGGTCGATCCGGCCTCCCGCGCCGACAGCCGCTTCATGATCGCCGCCCAGGTGCTCGCGTCCGGCGGCTCCGTGTCCGGGACGCTGTCCGGGCGAGACCTGTGGTCGGCCGCCGCGCTGGCCTCGGTGGAGGCGGCGGTGCGGCTCACCGAGGGCGCCGCCAAGAGCGGAGTCGCCAGTCCCGCCGAGGCTTTCGAGGCCGTCGGCTTCCTGCGGGATCTCGCCGCGCGCGGGGCCTTCGAACTCCGGTTGCCGGAACACGCGTGAGGAGCACGACCGTGGAACCGATTCTCGTCACCGGCGCGGCCGGGGGCAGTCAGGGCGGCACCGGCCGCCGCGTCGCCGAGATCCTGGTGCGGGAGGGCCTGCCGGTGCGCGCCTTCGTGCACCGTGACGACGGCCGCGCGGCCGAGCTGAAGGACCTGGGCGCGGAGGTGGTCACGGGCGATCTGCGCGAGATCAGCGCCGTGACACCCGCTCTCCAGGGCGTGCGCCGGGCCTACTTCACCTATCCGGTGACCGCCGGAATGCTGGACGCCACCGCGGTGCTCGCGGCCGTCGGCAAGCAGGCCGGGCTGGAGCGGGTGGTCGCCACCTCCCAGCTCGGCTCCGATCCGCAGGCGGGCACCCCGCACATGCGGCGGCACTGGGTGGCCGAACAGGTCCTCGACAATGCGGGGATCGGCGCGGTGCACCTGCGGGCCGCGGTGTTCTTCGAGAACCTGCGGGTGGCCATCGGGGACCGGGGTGAGCTGGCGCTGCCGCTCGGCTCGCCCGACACCGTGCTGCCGCTCATCGCGGGCGCGGACGTGGCGGGCGTCGGGGCCGGGGTGCTGCGCACCGCGGGCCCGGTCGATCCGGTGCTGTGGCTGGCCGGGGAGATCATGACCGTCGGCGAGGCCGCCGAAATACTCGCCGTCCCCTACCGGAACGTGGATCCGGCCGAATGGTCCGCATGGGCGCTGACGGTGTACCGCGACGAAGTGGTCGTGGAACACCTGACCCACCTGTGGACCATGTTCGCGGCCATCGGCTCCGGGCATGAGCTGTTCCGGGTCACCGAATCCATCGAGCGCTTCACCGGGCGGCCGCCGATCACCCTGCGCGAGTTCACCGCCGGGGCCTGAGGCCGGTCAGGCCAGCCAGCGTCCGCGCCGCAGCACCTGGCGCAGGCCCAGCTGGTCGTCGAGCACCACGGCGTCGGCGTACATGCCGGGACGCAGGTCGCCGACGTCGTCGAGGCCCGCCGCGTCCGCGGGGGTCGAGGTAACGGCGGCGACCGCGTCGTAGAGCGGGATGCCGCAGTCGCGCACCGCCCAGCGCAGGCAGTGCAGCAGCGTCGCGGTGCCGCCCGCCAGCGAGCCGCCCGGCACCCGCGCCACCCCGTCGGTCACGGTGACCGGGCGCGGCCCCAGCCGGTACTGGCCGTCCGGCATGCCCGCCGCCTGGGTGGCGTCGGTGACCAGCACCACCCGGTCGGGGGCGGTGGCGAAAACGAGTGCGCCGAAACCGGAGTCGACGTGCACGCCGTCGCCGATCACCTCCACGAACGCCTGTCGCTGGGCCGCCGCCACCAGGCCCGCCGCCACCGGGCCGGGCGCGCGGTGATGCAGCGGCGGCATGCCGTTGGCGAGATGGGTGACCAGGGTGCCGCAGCCCTGCGGACTCAGCGCCGCCCGGAAGCGGGCGAAACTCGAATCACTGTGCCCGACCGCCACCACCACGCCGCTGTCGGCCAATTGTTTGGCGGCGGTATCGAATCCAGGGCGCTCGGGGGCCAGGGTCATGACCCGCAGCTGACCGTCGGTGGCATGCAGGAGGCGGTCGATGAGCTCCGGGTCGGGATCGGTCAGATAGCCGAGATCGTGTGCGCCGCAGCGGGTCTGCGACAGGAACGGGCCCTCGATGTGGACGCCCGCGATCACGCCGTCCGCGGCGAGCCGGCGCAGCACGGCCGCCTGCGCCACCATCGTGTCCGGGGCCGCGGTCACGATGCTGGCGAGCACGCTGGTCGAGCCGCGCCGATGATGGAAGGCCGCGGCCTCCTTCGCCTCGGTCGCGTCCTCGGTGTCGAAGCGATACCCGAAACCGCCGTGCGTGTGGATGTCCACCAGGCCCGGTACCACCGTGCCCGCGTACACCGGCGGCAATTCCCTGTGCGTGGTGGCCCATTCGGTGGCGGGCCGGACCGCGGCCACCCGCTCACCCCGCACGGTGATCACACCGTCCTCGAGCACCCCGGCGCGGGTCACCACGCGGCCCCGCAGTTCCAGACCCCGCCGCCCACTCGCCAGACCCGTTGCCGCGTCAGCCATCACGCCACACCCATCAGCTCAGAATGACCGATCGCGGGACGGTGCGCGGGTGTTCGGTCCTGTCGATTTCCTGTTCAAACGAATCACATTCGGGCGGTCGCCGCGTTAGATTCGAGAGATACCAATCATTCGGACCGAAATTCTGCTCTCGGCACCACTTTCGATTCAGCAGGCGGCGAATTGAGGGGCGTCGCCTGCTCTCGCACCCGCTGAATCGGGCGCCACCCGATTCAGATGGGGCGCAGCACCACCAGGCCCGGCACTGTGGTCAGATACTGGGTCAGCGGGGTGTCGACGACCTGCTCGTTCGCGGCCAGCGAGGACGCGTTGCGGAACATCGGCCCGTTCGGGGTGTCGATGAAAATGCCCACGTGGGTGACGTCCAGGCCCGCCTCATCGGTGTACGCGCCGAGGAAATCGCCGGTGCGGAGTTTTCCGATCACCGTATTGTCGACCGCCGCGGCGGGCACGAAAGCGATGTCGCGGTCCATCACCGGCAGGCCCGGGAGATAGTTGCCGCCATCGGCTTTCGCGTTCAGATGCTTGGTGACGGTGACCGCGGCGGGGGTGAGGCCGCGCGTGATATCGGTGGCGGCCGTGCGGTTCACCGTCGCCCAATCGGTGAAGAAGTGCTTGCGGCTGGTGAATTCCACCCGGGAATCCGCGTAGCGGGTGGCCACCAGGTTCTGCACGAACTGGGCGCGGTCGGCCGAACGGCTCAGCGCGTCCACGTAATCGAGGTAGGTGAAGCAGTCGACCCGGCGGAAGTCGACCACCAGCTGCTCGGCCCGGGTGGCCGAACCGATCAGCATGTTCGCCCCGTACGGGGTGCCGAGGAAGCGGCCGGACAGTTGCGCGATCGCGTCGGTCCGGGCGCCCGGGATCGAGTTGCGCAGCGCGAGCAGCTCGTCCAACTGCCGGGAGGTGGACTCGTCCAGCGCCGGTTCGGCCGGCGCGGCCAGGGCCTGCGATGGCGGCAGCGCCAAGGCCGAAACCAGCGTGACCAGCATCAGCAGTAGCCGGGTCAGTGTGCGCACGAGCCCTCCCTCGGAACGAGACTGCCCCCGACGCTACCCGAGCAGACCGCCGAGCAGGCCGCCCTGCTGTCCGGCTTCCTGCCCGCCGCCGGTCCCGCCGATGAATCCGCCCGGCGGCAGCTCCGACGGCTGCACGATCACGAAACCGCGACCCGAGAACGAGAGCGTCAGGCCCTCACCGGTGCTGCGGCCGATCAGGCGGGCGAAACCCATGGAGTCGTTGCGCTTGATCCCGGTCTGCAGACTCGACGACCACGCCACCGCCGCCTGCGGGTCGGCGTAGGTCGGCTGATCGACGTTCAGCACCACCGGCTGGCCGTGCGTGGTGATGGCGATCCGGCCGCGACCGGTGAACACGCAGTTGAAGAACCCGGCATTGCTGGCATAGCCGGCCGCGCCCTGCACCCGCTGGATGTTGTACGACAGCGAGGAGTCGAAGGCCAGCACGTTCGCGCCGTTGATGGTCAGTCCGTCGGTGCCGTCCAGATCCACGATGTGCACATCGGAGGCGGCATTGGCCAGGAACAGATCCCCGCGCCCCTGCACCTGCATGAGCGGCACGCCCTCACCGGTCAGCCGCTGCTGGATGGCCCGCCCGATCCCGCCGGAACCGAGCGCCTTGAACCGCAGATCACCCTGATAGGCCACCATCGACCCGGCTCGCGCCAGCGTCTCCCCGTCCACCGCGACGCGAATCATCTTGCCGCCCTGCTTCTGGATGCCGAGACCGCTGACCTCGGCGTGTTGCGGATGGAACAGCTCGCTCTGCACGGGCGGAACTCCTTGTGATGCGGGGGGATTCGGAACGGGGGCCGCGGGCGGATACGCGGGCGGCGAGAAGGACTGCGGGGCAGCGGGCATCGGCTGCGGAGCCGGCATCGGCTGCTGGTAGGGCTGCGGCGGCACCGGCTGCTGATAGGACGGCGCGGGCACGGGCTGCTGGTAGGGCTGCGCGGGCATGGTGGGCGGCGGCATCGGCCGCGGCGCCGGGTTGGGCTGCGTCGGCAGGTAACCGGCGGGCTGGGGTGGCGCCGCGAAGCCGGCCGACGGGGGCGCCGGCGCGGGTTCCGGTTCGTCGTCGATGTTCACCCCGAACGCCGCGGCCAGACCCGCGAGCCCGTCGTCGTACCCCTGGCCGACGGCGCGCACCTTCCAGCCGTCCCCGCGCCGGTAGATCTCGACGCACACCACGGCGGCCTCGCTGGTCAGGCCGTTCATCGGGAATGTCAGTGTCCCCGCGTCGGATCCGATGGTGGCGGTCAGCGAGCCCGCCGCCCCGGCGAAGGTGGCGGGCCCGCTGCCGTCGAGGCTGGCGGTGATGGCGATCTTGTCCACGTCGGCGGGCAGCGCGGCGGTGATCACGTCGACCATGTCGCCCGCGCCGCGGCCGTGCCGGTACATCACGCCGGGACCCACCGGCTGGTTGAAGAAGATGAAGTCACCGTCGGACCTGACCCGCCCATCCGGGCCCAGGAGCAGCGCGGACACATCGACCGCGACGGAGCAGGTGACGGTGACCGTCATCCGGTCGGCGGGCGCGGGCCGGTTCTCGCCGCGCGCGAGGGCGGTCACCGGTGTCCTCCGCGGTGGGCGCGGACCCGTTCGGGCGATAGACGATTCACGGCATCCAGTGTGTCGAAACTCGGCCGCCAGGGCCATCCGGGGATACCCGGAGTCCGCGTGGCGTCCGGTGCGTCGTCATGCCGCGCGGTCGGTGCGCTCGGTGTGGTCCGGGCGCGGCAGGTCGGCTTCGTACTGGGCGCGGTGCAGCGCGCAGCGGTATTTCGGGCCCGGCTTGATGTAGGCGGGGTCCAGCCGCTGGGTGAAGCTGAGGTTGTCACGCCGCCAGCAATCGATGCACATCGGCTCGGTCATGGCGTCCTCCTCTGTCATCGCTTCCGCGAAGGGTATGCGGGAGAGGGATTCCCACTGACGGCCTGTTTCGGATATAGGTCCGGGCACTCTTGCGTAACGGATGCGGCCGGTTTGCCGACCGGTCGGTTGCTTAATGGGAGTCACGGGTGCGCCGCACGGACGCGATCAGACATCCCGCGATCACCGCGTACACGATGACGTAACAGTTCAACAGGATCGGGGAGATCGGCCACGACGGCGGGAACAGGAACCAGCCGACCACCACCCAGGTGTCGGTCCAGTGGTAGGCCCACGCGCCGGTCGCCACGTAGACGGCGCCGGCCGCCGCCCACCAGCGCGGGGCCGACACCGCGCGATGCACCAGGTAGACGAACAGCGGCAGGAACCACACCCAGTGGTGATTCCAGGAGAACGGCGACACCACGCACGAGGTCAGGCCCGCGAGGGTGGCGGTCAGCAGTTTCTCACCGCGCCGATAGAGCTCCGCCGCGAGCAGCAGCCCGCCGATCGCCACCGGCGCGGCCAGCAGCAGCCACAGCCATTGCGGCACTTGGCCGCCCGTGAAGTGCGCGATCGTGCCGCGCAGGGACTGGTTGGCGGGCTGGGTATCCGGGGCGATCCGGTCGGACTGGAAGAACGTGCGGGTCCAGTACTGCCGGGAATCCGAGGGCAGCACCGCCCCGGCGAGCCCGATGGTGAACACGAAGGTGGCCGCGGCCATCACCGCCGCCGCCCACTGCCGCAACACCACGAACTGCGCCACGAAATACAGCGGCACCAGCTTGATCCCGGCGGCCAGCCCGACCCCGACCCCGCGTATCCGGCTGTTCGGCGGGCGCGAGAAGTCCCACAGGATCAAGGCCATCAGCACCAGGTTGATCTGGCCGTAGTAGAGGGTGGTGCGCACCGGCTCCAGGAACATGCAGGTGGCCGTGAGCAGCGCGCTCAGCCCGGCCAGTCGCCAGGTCAGGCGGTAGCCGAGCACCCGCCAGCACAACAGGACGCACGCGTAGAGCACGCAAATGTTCAGTGCCAGCCAGGTATTCGTGACGGACGCCCACGGGATGGCCAGCATCGGCAGGAAACTCAGGGTGGAGAACGGGGTGTAGGTGAAGGACAGCCCGCGATGGGTGGTCTCGGTGTAGAGGGGATGCCCGTTGTAGATCTTCCAGGCGCCGTCGCGGTAGACGTGCACATCGAAACCGCCCGCCAGGAAACCCACCTGGTCCAGCCAGGGGTCGACGGTGGTGAATATCAGTGCCAGGGACAGCGCCGCGCCGCAGGCGAGCACCCACGCCGTCGTCCGATTCCACGGTCGCGATGGCGTACCGGAATCGCTCGCCACCGCTTGGTCTTTCGATCTGACCGCACCGTCTTTTGTTTTGGCACCGATCAACACCCAACCCACCTCAGATGTGCGATACCCCCTCCCGGATGTTCTGAACCCTACCGGCAGGGTTTGCTGGTTTCGTCACACCGCGGTCCCGCCCGGCGGAACCGGTCGTTTCCCCGCACCCCAGTGGTTGAAGACCAGGTTCAGCACGAAGACCACGATCACCGCCGAGGTGATCGGGCTGCCCGCGATCATCTGGAAGTCGGTGGGGAACTGCTTGTAGATGTTCGGGGCGACCGCGGGCAGCAGCGCCACCGACAGGGTGACCGCGATGATGAGCATATTGCTGGTGCCCTCGAACTGGACCTTGTGCAGAATCCGCAGGCCGACCGCGGTGACCATGGCGAACATGACGGTGGCCGCGCCGCCCACCACCGGACCCGGCAGCGCCGCGACCACGCTGCCCACCTTCGGCACCAGGCCCAGCGCGACCAGCATGCCGCCGCAGGCCGCGACCACCCAGCGGCTGCGCACCCCGGTCAGGCCGACCAGGCCGACATTCTCGGCGAAGGCGGTGTCGGGAAAGGAGTTCATGAAGCCGGCCAGCACCGCGGAGAAGCCGTCGGCGGCCAGACCGCGCGCCAGATCGGGCGGTTCGAGCTGCTTGTCCACCATTTCGGCGACGGCGACCATATCGGCGGTGGACTCGGTGAAGGTCACCAGCATGACCACGCACATGGAGATGATCGCGCCCAGATGGAACTCCGGCGCGCCGAAGATGAACGGCCGGGACACGGCGAACCAGCCCGCCGACCCCACCCCGGACATGTCCACCAGATGCATGGGCACCGCGACCAGCGTGCCGATCGCGACGCTGAGCAGCACGGCCAGCTGACTGACCAGACCGCGGCCGAACCGGTGGATCACCACGATCAGCGCGATCACCAGACCGGCCAGCGCGATATTCGAGATCTGTCCGTAGTCGGCGGCTTTCGGGTCGTCCCCGGCGATCAGCCCGGCGTCCGCGCCGATCAGCGACAAACCGATCACGCAGATCACGCAGCCCGACACCAGCGGCGGGAAGAAGCGCACCACCATGGCGAAGAAGCGGGCGATGATCAAACCGAACACGCCCGACACCAGGATCGCGCCGTACACGGTCGGCAGCCCGGCCTCGCCGCCGCCGAACTCCTGAGCGATCAGGATCATGGGCGAGACCACGGTGAAGGTCGCGCCGGCGACCACCGGCAGTCGCACACCCAGGATGCGGCCGATGCCGACCGCCTGAATGATGGTGACGATGCCCGAGACGAGCAGATCGGCATTGACCAGCAGGGCGATGGTGTGGGCGGGGAGTTTCAGCGCCCCGCCGACGAGCAGCGGCACCGCGACCGCGCCCGCGTACATGATCGCCAGATGTTGCAGGCCCAGCAAGAACAGCGTGGGTGGTGGTGGTATCTCGTCGACCGGGTGACGGGCCTTGACGAGTCCGGTGGCGGCATCGATTTCGGATTTACGGGAGGGGCGCACTTTTGCGAGAAAGCGCATTTGCATGACAAGCCTCCTGGAACACGTGGATCAACGGCCGGGGGAGGCCGTGACCACGAACCGAATGATGACGCAGGAAATACCGGGTCCGCAGCGGATTGTTCAATTGTCCAGCCGGTTCGGCGTGGCTCTCGGCCGCCTTCGTATTTTCCTACAGAATCACACGGTCAGCGGCGTCCCGTGTTGACCGAATATCCCGCCGGACGTAGGTTCAGGCCACATAACCCGTGGTCACAGACAGGAGGCGAGCGGATGTCCACCAACTCCGATCTGCGTCGCCTGGCCCATCGCACGGTGTGGGTGCCCGGGCGCGTCGCCCACGGCTGCTGAGCCGGCTTTCTCGACGAGCGGAATTGATCCGCCGACACTGGATAGTGCACTCGACGACGAAAGCGGCCGGCAATGGCAATTTTCATGACGGTGAACGGAAAATCGACACCGATTTCTCCCGCGGCGACGCACACCACCCTGCTGGACTTTCTCCGGGAGCACGGGCTCACCGGATGCAAGGAAGGCTGTGCGGAGGGTGAATGCGGCGCGTGTTCGGTCCTGGTGGCCCGGCCGGGCCGGATCGAGCCGACCGAATGGGTGGCGGTCAACGCCTGCCTGACCCCGGCCGTCGCGCTGGAGGGGCAGGAGGTCGTCACCGCGGAGGGGCTGGGCACCGCGGCCGCGCCGCATCCGGTGCAGCGGGAGCTGGCGGTGCGCGGGGGCTCGCAATGCGGTTACTGCACACCGGGATTCGTGTGCAGCATGGCCGCCGAGTACTACCGGCCGGATCGGACCGCCACGGACGAGGTGTGCGCGCACGGCGAGACCGGGCCCAATGGCTTCGATCTGCACGCGCTGAGCGGGAACCTGTGCCGCTGCACCGGCTACCGGCCGATCCGCGACGCCGCCTACGCGGTCGGCGCGCCGGCCGAGGACGACGCCCTGGCCCGGCGGCGCGAGGCCGACGCGCCGGAACCGGCGGCGACCGACTTCAGTTCCGATGGACGGCGATTCGTCCGGCCCGCATCGCTGGCCGAGGCGCTGCGGCTGCTGCGCGACCATTCGGACGCCACCGTGCTCGCGGGCAATACCGACCTGGGCGTCGAGGCGAATATCCGTGGGCGGCGGGCGGAGTACACGCTGGCCGTCGACCGGCTCCCCGAATTGCGCGAGCTGGTGATCGCCGCGGACCGGATCGAGCTCGGCGCGGCGCTGACCCTCACCGAGCTCGAACGCGGGCTCGCCGGACGGGTGCCGCTGCTGTCGGAGCTGCTCCCGCAGTTCGCTTCTCGGCTCATCCGCAATGCCGCCACGCTGGGCGGCAACCTCGGCACCGGATCGCCCATCGGCGACGCGCCGCCGGTACTGCTCGCCCTGGAAGCCTCGGTGGTGCTCGCGGATGCCGAGGGGGAGCGGGAGGTCGCACTCGCCGACTACTTCACCGGGTACCGGAGTTCGGTGCGGCGGCCCGGGGAGCTCATCCGTTCGGTGCGCATCCCGCTGCCGCTCGCGCCCGTGGCCGCCTTCCACAAGATCGCCAAGCGCCGGTTCGACGATATCTCCAGTGTGGCAGTGGCTTTCGCGTTCGATATCGACGACGGCATGGTGCGCCGGGCCCGCATCGGGCTGGGCGGCGTGGCCGCGACACCCGTGCGCGCCTACGCGACCGAGGCGGCCCTCGAAGGGCGGCCCTGGACCGAAGCCGCCGTCGCCGCGGCCGCGGACATCCTGCACGGCGAAGGCACACCGCTCGACGATCACCGCGCCAGCGCGCGATATCGCAGCGCCATGCTGGGCGAGAGCCTGCGAAAACTGTTCTCCGACACCACCGAGACCGAGGGGGTGCTGTCATGAGTCACCTGTCGCAACGACCCGACGATCCGGTCGTGGGGATCGCGCTCCCGCACGAGAGCGCCGCCCTGCACGTCACCGGGACCGCGCTCTACACCGACGACCTGGTGTACCGCACCAAGGACGTGCTGCACGCCTACCCGGTGCAGGTCCCGCACGCGCACGCCCGGATCACCGCCCTGCGCACCGGACCCGCGCTGCGGGTGCCCGGCGTGGTGCGGGTGCTCACCGCCGCCGACGTGCCCGGCCTCAACGACGCGGGCGTCAAGCACGACGAACCGCTGTTCCCCGACGAGGTCTGCTTCCACGGCCACGCCGTGTGCTGGGTGCTGGGCGAGTCCCTGGAATCCGCGCGGCTGGGGGCCGCCGCGGTGGAGGTGGAGGTCGAACCGCTGCCGTCGATCATCACCATCGAGGAGGCGGAGGCCGCCGGGAGCTTCCAGGGGGTACAACCCGAAGTCCGCTGTGGCGACCTGGAGTCCGGCTTCGCCGCCTCGGCGCACATCTTCTCCGGGGAACTCCTGTTCTCCGACCAGGAACACTTCTATCTCGAAACCCACGCCGCCCTGGCACAGGTCGACGAGGCCGGGCAGGTGTTCGTGCAGTCGAGCACCCAGCATCCCTCCGAGACCCAGGAGATCGTGGCCCACGTGCTTGGGCTGCGCAATCACGAGGTCACCGTCCAATGCCTGCGCATGGGCGGCGGATTCGGCGGCAAGGAGATGCAGCCGCACGGCTTCGCGGCCATCGCCGCGCTCGGCGCGACCCTCACCGGACGCCCGGTCCGGCTGCGGCTCAACCGGACCCAGGATCTGACCATGTCCGGCAAGCGGCACGGCTTCCACGCGCGCTGGCGGGCCGGGTTCGACGCCGGCGGGCACGTGCTGGCCCTCGACGCCACGCTGACCTCGGACGGCGGCTGGAGCCTGGACCTGTCACAGCCGGTCCTGGCTCGCGCGCTGTGCCACGTCGACAATCTGTACTCGATTCCGAACGCGCGCTTCCGCGGTCGCATCGCCAAGACCAACAAGCCGTCCAATACGGCCTTCCGCGGATTCGGCGGGCCGCAGGGCATGCTCGTGATGGAGGATCTGCTCGGGCGGTGCGCGCCGCTGCTCGGCCTGGATCCGCGAGAACTGCGCCGCCGCAACTTCTATCGCCCCGGGCAGTGCACACCCTACGGGCAGGAAGTGCGCCACGCCGAGCGCATTGCCGAGACCTGGGACCAGGTGCTGGCCAACGGCGAGATCGACTCCCGCGCACGGGAGATCGCCGCCTTCAACGCGTCACATCGGCACCTCAAGCGCGGGCTCGCGATCACCGGCGTCAAATTCGGCATCTCGTTCAATATGACGGCCTTCAACCAGGCCGGGGCGCTGGTGCTGATCTACAAGGACGGGTCGGTGCTGATCAACCACGGCGGCACCGAGATGGGGCAGGGCCTGCACACCAAGATGCTGCAGGTGGCCGCCACCACGCTGGGCATCCCGCTGCACAAGGTGCGGCTGGCGCCGACGCGAACGGACAAGGTGCCCAACACCTCCGCGACGGCCGCGAGTTCCGGGGCCGATCTCAACGGCGCCGCGGTGAAGAACGCCTGCGAGCAGCTGCGGGAACGGCTGACCCGGGTGGCGGCGACGCGGCTGGGCGTCAACGCCTCCGATATCCGGATCGCCGACGGCGTCGCCCGCGCCCTCGGGGCCGGTACCGACGGGGTCGCGTGGGACGACCTGGTGCGCGCCGCCTACCTGCAGCGGGTCCAGTTGTCGGCGGCCGGTTTCTACCGCACCGAGGGCCTGCACTGGGACGCCGAGACCATGCACGGGTCGCCGTTCAAGTACTTCGCCTACGGGGCCGCGGCCACCGAGGTGGAGGTGGACGGGTTCACCGGCGCGTACCGGGTGCGCCGGGTCGACATCGTCCACGACGTCGGCGACAGCCTGTCCCCGCTCGTCGACATCGGCCAGATCGAGGGCGGTTTCGTGCAGGGCGCGGGCTGGCTGACCCTCGAGGACATCCGCTGGGACACCGGCGACGGACCCGGGCGCGGCCGGCTGCTCACCCAGGCCGCCAGCACCTACAAGCTGCCGAGCTTCTCGGAGATGCCCGAGGAGTTCAATGTCAGCCTGCTGGCGCACGCGCACGAGGAGGGCGTGGTGTACGGGTCCAAGGCGGTGGGGGAGCCGCCGCTCATGCTGGCGTTCTCGGTGCGGGAGGCGCTGCGGCAGGCGGCCGCCGCCTTCGGACCGGAGGGCGTGAGCGTGGAACTCGCCGCGCCCGCCACCCCGGAGGCCGTGTACTGGGCGCTCGACGCGGCTCGCCGCGCTGGCGAATCAGACGTGGAGACAGGCGAATTCGCCGCCGGGGAAAGCGTGCCCGCCGGTGCCTGATCTGACCTGGGTGACGGCCGTCGCGCGACTGCGCGAACGCCGGGAACCCGGTGTGCTGGTCACCGTGGCGACGGTGCGCGGCCACGCGCCCCGCCGCGCGGGCGCGAAAATGGTGGTGGGACAGAGCGATACCTGGGGTTCGATCGGCGGCGGCAATGTCGAGGCCGTCGCCGTCGAACGCGCCCGTGAGCTGATCGCCCACCTGCCCGCCGAACCCGAGCTGATGGATTTCGCCCTCAATGACAAGGTCGTCAACCAGCACGGCGTGCAGTGCTGCGGCGGCACGGTGACCGTCCTGCTGGAACCGCTGCCGGTACCCCCGGCCGTCGCGATCTTCGGGGTCGGCCATGTGGGCCTGGAACTGGCCCGCATCCTGGCCCGCCACGAACTGGACCTGCACCTGATCGACACCCGGCCGGACATGCTCGCCGCCGGGCGGCTCGCGGCCCTGGACGACGCCATCGCCGTGATCCACACCCACCGCGTCGCGCTGCTGCCCGAGGAGGTGCTGGGCCACCTGCCGCCCGGCACCCACGTCCTGATCATGACTCACGATCACGCCGAGGACGCCGCGCTCTGCGACGCCGCCCTGCGCACCGACGGGCTGGGCACCGTCGGGTTGATCGGGTCCCCGGCCAAATGGGCGCGCTTCACCAAGCGGCTCACCGCCGAAGGCGGTCACCGGCCGGAAGCGTTGGCGCGCATCAAGACTCCGATCGGGCTGACCGAGATCACCGGCAAGGAGCCCGCGGTCATCGCCGTCAGTGTGGCGGCGGATCTGCTGCGCGCCTTCGAATCCGACACGGCCGGCTGACCTCGGAGGCGGTCACCGGCGGGCGCGGATCTCCCCGGCTCGATCCGGCGCCTGGGGCCCGAACCAGCCGGGATTCGGTGCCGTCGTACACGCGCTGACGGCGGTCACGGCGTAAGCGGTGTCCCGGGAAAATCCGGGACACCGCCCGCACCCGTCAGTGAGTGGCGGCGAGCTCCACGCTGTGGGTGCCCGCGCGACGGCCGGAGAAGACACAGTCGGCCAGCGACAGACCGCTCACGTACGAGTTCGAGCACACGCCCACCGCCGCCCGTCCCGCCGCGAACAGACCCGGGATCGCCGTGCCGGATTCGGTGCGGACCGCGCCGGTCTCCTCGTCCACCACCAGGCCGCCGAGGGTCAGCATCGGCATCGGATAGGTGAGCCGCGCCTTGAACGAGATGTCCAGCAGCGTGAAGGGTCCCGAGTGCAGCGGGCGGCGCAGATCGTCGGGCTTGCCCATCGGATCGGGCAGCGACTGCTCGATGGCGCGATTGTGCGCGTCCACGGTCTTGCGCAGCGCCGCCGGTTCGATCCCGGCGCGGGCGGCGACCTCCTCCACGGTCCGGCCACTCACGCTGCCGACCCGCAGCAGCCGCTCGGCCTGCATGCGCTGGAACCACACCGACTGCTCGGGCAGCTGGCGGCGCGCCTCGGTGAGCAGCCGGGCATCGGCCAGCAGCCAGGCCCGATTGCCGGGGCTGGTCGCGATGGCCGCGCCCAGTGCCGCGCCGTAGCGGGATTCGTCGATCATGCGCTGTCCGTTGGCATCCACGGCGATCGCACCGAAGAAGGCGCTCGACGGGGCGATGAAGCGCCAGGTCGACAGCACGTCCATGCGGTCGGTGGCCGCGCCCGCGGCCTGCGCCATGGCGATACCGCTGCCGTCGTCACCCGCGGTGCCCAGCGGCAGGCCCTCGGCCCAGGGGTAGTCGGGGGCGTGCCGCTCGACCATCTCGCCATTGGCGATGAAGCCGCCGGTGGTCAGGATGACACCCGAGCGCGCCCGAATGCGCACGGGCACACCGTAACGCCGCTCGATCCGGGCCAGCAGCACCTGCACCGCCTTGCGCAGACCCTGGTGGTACACACCGGGTTTCGCCGAGATCTTGGCCAGCGCCGCGAACCGGCGTCGCACGGCCGGCGGAGCATCGGCGATCGTGGTGGCCTCGATGCCGACCACCCGGCCGTCCTCGATCACGAGACTCGTTGCCCTGGTACCTGTCTGGACCCGGACCCCGTGCTTCGCGGCCGACTCGGCCAGTGGCCCGAACAGCTTCTTGCCCGACACCCCGCGCCCGTGCGCGCGATGCCCGCGCTGCCGCGGCTTCGCCAATTCCCGGAAGTCGCCGGAGTTCTCGCTGCCCGAGTAGTACAGGTAGTAGTCGTCGGTGGGGTAGGAGGTCTTGAACGGGCACAGCGACGCGTCGAACGGAACCCCGTGTCCGGTCAGCCAATCGATGAGCGCGGGCGATTCCTCGCAGAACCGCCGCAGCGTCTGCTCGCTCACCGTGTCGCCGACCTCGGCCCGCAGGTAGGCGAGCATGTTCTCGACGTCGTCCTCGACGCCCGCGGCTTTCTGCACCCAGGTCCCGCCGCCCGCGTACACGATGCCGCCGGACAGCGTGGTCGCGCCGCCGCCCAGGTAGCGGTCCAGCGCGAGCACCTCCGCCCCGGACTCCCGCGCGGCCAACGCCGCCGCGACACCCGCGCCGCCGTATCCGACGACCACCACATCGGCCGAAGAGTCCCAGGTCCGCACCGTTGCGACCACCTTCCCGAGCGAAGAATTACCCAGCACCGAGAACTATAACTTGTTCTAGTTCGGCGGGTGGTTCGCGGCGAGCCGGTCGCGGCTGACCGAAATGCCGGTTACCGTCGGACAGATGGCCGGCAAGTCAGCCGCCCCGGCGATCGAGCTGCCGGTCGGCGAACACACGGTGCGCGTGTCCAATCCGGATCGGGTCTACTTCCCCGAGACCGGAGCCACCAAAATGGATCTGGTCCGGTACTACCTCAGCGTCGGCGATGGCATCGTCAACGCGCTGCGCGACCGGCCCTGCATGCTGCACCGCTTCCCCAAGGGCCTGCCCGGCGGCAAGGTCCACCAGAAGCGGTTGCCCGGCGGCGCGCCCGACTGGATCCCCACCGTTCAGCTCTACTTCCCCCGCTACGGACGCACCGCCGACGAACTCTGCGTGGAGAAGCTCGCCGACGTGATCTGGGCGGTGCAGATGTCGACCATTGAATTCCACCCCTGGAACTCCCGGCGCTTCGACACCGAACTCCCCGACGAATGGCGCATCGACCTGGACCCCATGCCCGACTGCCCGTGGTCGCGGGTGCGGCGGGTGGCCGGGGTGGTGCATGAGGTCCTCGACGAACTCGGGGCGGTCGGCTGGCCGAAGACATCCGGCGGCAAGGGATTACACGTCTACGTCCGGATCGCGCCGGAGTACGGCTTCCAGGACGTCCGCCGCGCCGCGCTGGCCTTCGCCCGCGAGGTGGAGCGCCGCGCGCCCGCCGACGTCACCACCGCGTGGTGGCGCAAGGACCGCGATCCCGCGCACCTGTTCGTCGACTACAACCAGAACGCCCGCGACCACACCATCGCCGCCGCCTACTCGGTCCGCGGCGTCCCCGAGGCGACGGTCTCGACCCCGGTGCGCTGGAACGAGATTCCCGACATCCATCCCGGCGACTTCACCATGAAGACCGTCCCCGCCCGCTACGCCGACCTCGGCGACCTGCACGCCGGCATCGACGAGGCGGTCTTCGACCTCGCGCCCCTGCTGGAGTGGGCCGACCGCGACAAGATCGACGTCGACCTCGACGCGGACGCCGCCGACTAGAGCTCGTCGGTGCTGATCAGTCCGTCGCGGATGGCACGGGCGACCAGGGCGGCCTTGGTCGGGGCGGACCGGCCCACCGCGGCGTACTTGGCGCGGATGCGTTCCAGGTGGGTGTTGACCGTACCCGGCGTGATGTAGAGCTGTTGGGCCACGAGGGCTTTGGATTCGGTCTGGAACCAGGCGAGCAGGACCTCGCGTTCGCGCTGGGACAGTTTCGGGCGGTCGTCGCCGTCGGTGCTCATGGCCCGGGCCATGGTCGGGCTGAGGTAGGGGCGCACCTCGGCGGCGGCGTGCAGGGCGGTGATCAGGTGTTCGCGGCCTTCGGTTTTCGACAGGTAGGTGACCGCCCCCAGGTCCAGGCAGTCGCGGACCAGATGGGGTTCGGTGTGCTGGGAGTAGACGACCACGCGGTGGCCGCGCGCGCAGATGGTGGCCAGCGCGTTCAGATCCGGTGCGCGCTGGTCGAATTGGAGATCCAGGACGATGGCGTCCAGGTCGCCGCGATCGGGGCCGGTGGCGGCCAGGAAGGCCGCCGGGTCGGCGTGGTCGGCGGTCACCTCGAGCCGGGGTTCGGCGGCGGCGCACCAGCCGCGCACGCCGTCGCGGATCAGCGGGTGGTCGTCGACGATGGCGATGCGGATCATCGGGCGTTCTCCAACTCGAAGCGGTGATGCAGTCGCGCCCACAGCAATTCGCCCGCGGTGACGACCTCGGTGTGCACGGCGCCGGTGGGGTCGGCGGCCGCGGTGGACAGGGCGGACAGGCGGTCGACGGTGTCGGCGGGGCAGTCGCCGAGCGCGCTGACCGTACAGCCGGTCGCGTCGGTGGTCACCACCACCCGGGCCCGGGAACGACTGGCGTCCAGCATGATCCGGGTCGCGGCCACCAGATGCCCGCGCACCGGGTCCGGGAGTTCGCGGCCGGGTTCCGGATGGGCGTCGGCCTCGGCTTCGACGGTGACCGCGACCCCGCGCCGCTCCGCCGCGTCGATGCCGCCGCGCAGGTCGGCCAGCAGCGGATGGCCCAGGCCGTCCTGCTGGGTGAACAGGCGGCGCAGGCGCGCGTACTCGGTGCGCGCGGCGACCTGCACCGCGGGCTCGGCGGGATCGAGGGTGCCGTCGGCCAAACCTCGCAGCAGCGGCGTGAATTCGCTCAGCAGTTCGCGGTAGCGGCGCAGGCATTCCTGTTCGGTCATGTGGCCGACCGCGTCGGCGGTGCGGTGGCGCAGGCGTTCCCGGTGCAGGGCGGCGGCGTCGCGGGCCACGCGGTCGAGGGTCGCGGCGAAGCGGGCGGTGAGGAACTGGAGGAAGAAGATCGCCGCGGTGTGATAGCCCAGCACCCGCAGGCTGTCCAGGCTCGGCGCCCGGACCAGGACGAGTGCGCACACGAGCACCCACCAGGCGGTCAGCGCGGTCAGCGACAGTCGCGGCGACAGCCGGAAGCCGAGCGCCACCACGGCCCAGCCGGACGCGCCGATCGACCAGTTCGCGCCCGCCAGCACGGCATCCGCGGGCAACAGGGCGATCAGGGTCAGCGAGGCCGCGATCGCGAACGCCATGAGCGCGAGCGTCACCGATTCCCGGCGGCGCGGGATCAGCGCGGCCAGCGCGCATCCCACGTTCACCGCCACCAGCGCCGCGTTGACCGCCGCCGGGGGTGCCGCCGCCGCATCGGTGAGGGTGGACTGCAACAGGGTGTCGGCGACCGCGACGCCGACGATGCCGTACCCGAAACTGCGGCCCAGCCTGTCGATGCCCGCGGCCGGGGCATCGAACGAGTGGTCCTCGGCGGCACCGGGTTCGGCGGTCGGCCAGTTCAGCCGCACCCGCGTCCCGTGGCCGGGGCGGCTGGTGACCTCGGCGTCGCCGCCGACCGCCCGCATGCGCTCGACGATCGAATGGCGGATGCCGTAACGGTCCTCGCCGGGGACGCCGTCGAAGCCGACACCGTCATCGGTGATCACCAGCGCGCCCGGCCCGGCGCCGATGTCGACGGTTGCGGCGCGGGCGTGGCGATCGACATTGGTCAGCGCCTCACGCACGGCGGCCGTCACCGTCCACGCGAGGGTGCCGCGCACGGGCAGCGGGCCCGGAGTGCGCAGGGTGAGCGGCGTCGCACAGCCGTTGCTCACCTCCCGCAGCAGGACCGACAGGTCGGCCCGGGTGTCGTCGCCGGGCAGCGGAATCCCCGAATCCAGCACGGCCAGATCGCGGGCGGCCTGCCGGGCGATGCGGTCTCGATCCCCGGCCGCGCCCTGCCCGACCATCAGCAGGGTGGCCGCGGCGGTGTCGTGCATGACGGCCCACTGCTCGCGTTCGTAGCGGCGGCGTGCGGCCGCCACCTCGCTCGCGATCCGGGCGTCGGCGGCGGCGGTCACGGTCTGGTCGTGCACGGCGGCCGCGCCCAGCACCACCCGGCGCACACCCACCGCCAGCAGCCACTCCACCAGCAGGTAGGCGACGGTCAGATCGGACAGGAAGTTCCACGGGGTGAGCCCGGGCGTGGCGCGATTGGCGTAGTAGAGCAGCAGCAGGACCAGACCGGTCACCGCCGCCGACACCCGCACCCGCTCCGCGATTCCGACCGAGATCACCGTTGCCGCCACGACCTTCACGTCGATGAGGTCTCCGGTCCCGATTCCGGACGCGGCCACACTGGTCGTCCCCAGAAGGTAGGTGGCCACCACCGCGACATCGGCCGCGGTCCACCCGGGCCCGAGCCGGCGACCCCACAGCCGGCTCGCGGACCACACCGCCAGCCCCAGCGTGACCGCCTGCCCCAGCCCCGGCTCGACCGCCCCACTCGCCAGATGCACCACCGTCAGCAGCAGGCAGGCGGCGTGCCGGAACCGGATGGCAAGCCACGTCGCCTCCTGCGCGACCGCGGCGTGGGTCGGGTCGGCTTCGCGCAGCACCCGGTCACGGTACCGAACCGGATTCGGCCCAGCATCCCATCCCTTCCGGGGCACGGGTGTCCGTCGAACACCCGACAGACAGACCGGTCCGACTACGGAATCGTGGAGGGCGCGGCAAGGGGTGCGAGGGTCCGTACCGCTGCCGCGGCCGCGGCCGTTGGCGGGCGGGGAGTCAACGGCCGCCGGGTCACCCGGGCCGGTGCGCGCGCGGGATGGCTAGGCTTCTCAGTAGGAGCGGAGTGGCCGAGCTGAGGCGACGCACCGGCGCAGGAGGCGCGGGATGGAGTGGTTCAGCGCACCGGAATACTGGCTCGCGCGACAGGTGCTGACGCGCGGAGTGGCGCTCGTGTACGTGGTCGCCTTCGTGTCGGCGGCCCGGCAGTTCCGGGCGCTGATCGGGGAACACGGCATGCTGCCGATTCCGCGCTGGGTCGCGCGACGGTCGTTCCAGGCGACGCCGAGTATCTTTCACTTCTACTACTCCGACCGGTTCTTCGCGGCCGTAGCCTGGTTCGGCGCTGCGGTGTCGGCGGCGCTGGTGTGCGGGGCCGCGGATCTGCTGCCGCTGTGGGCGGCCATGGTGGTGTGGCTGCTGCTGTGGGTGCTCTACCTGTCGATCGTGAACGTGGGGCAGGTCTGGTACTCGTTCGGCTGGGAGTCACTGCTGCTGGAGGCCGGATTCCTGGCCGTGTTCCTCGGCAACGACCGGGTCGCGCCGCCGCTGCTCGTGCTGTGGCTGGCGCGCTGGCTGGTGTTCCGGGTGGAATTCGGGGCCGGGCTGATCAAGATGCGCGGCGATCGCTGCTGGCGTGACCTGACGTGCCTGTACTACCACCACGAGACCCAGCCCATGCCCGGTCCGCTGAGCTGGTTCTTCCACAATCTGCCCCGGCCGCTGCACCGGGTCGAGGTGGCGGCCAATCATGTGGCGCAATTGGTGGTGCCGTTCGGGCTTTTCGCGCCGCAACCGGTGGCGAGCATCGCCGCGACGATCATCATCGTCACCCAGTCGTGGCTGGTGCTGTCCGGGAACTTCGCGTGGCTCAACTGGCTGACCATCTTCCTGGCCTGGTCGGCGATCTCGAATTCCGCTGCCGCACTGGTGTTTCCGGTATCGGAGCGGCACGAACTACCCGAGGCTCCGATCTGGTTCACGGTGCTGGTGTTCGCGTTCACGGCTTTCACGCTGACGCTCAGCTATCTGCCGGTCCGCAATATGCTGTCGAGCCGGCAGCGAATGAACGAGTCCTACAACCCATTCCACCTGATCAACACCTTCGGCGCGTTCGGCGTCATCGACCGCATCCGCTACGAGGTGGTCATCGAGGGCACCGACGAGGCGGTGCTCACCCGCCACACCCGGTGGCGCGAATACGAATTCAAGGGCCAGCCCGGCGATCCGCGCCGCATGCCGCGCCAGTTCGCCCCGTACCACCTGCGCCTGGACTGGCTGCTGTGGTTCGCCGCCCACTCCTCCGCGTACGCGCGACCCTGGTTCGAGGGCTTCCTGCGCCGCCTGCTGCGCAACGACCGCGACACCCTGCGCCTGGTGCGCCGCAACCCGTTCCCGGACGGCCCGCCCCGGCACGTCCGGGCGCTGCTCTACGAATACCGCTTCACCGGCCCACGGGAACTGCTCGAAACCCGGGCCTGGTGGGTGCGCGACGTGGTCGGTACGTACGTGCCGCCGCTGTGACCGCCGCCCCCGGTTCCTCGCCCAGCTGGGCGCGCAGCTCCCGGCGCCGCTCCGCGCCGACACCGCGGCGGTCGCGGTAGGTGACCGCGCCCTCCATCGCCCAGAGCATCTCCAGGTCGAGGCCCCGCACGTCGGCGGCACGCATGCGGCGATAGGCCTCGACGGAACCGATGGCGGCGAGGTCGTCGAGCGTGGTCACGTCCGCGTGGGCCAGCATGGCGGCCGCCGCGGCCCCGAGCTCGTAGCCGCGGTCGCGCCACACGCGAATTCTCAGATGCGTTTCGCCCCGGACGATTTCGGCTTCCCGCCAGATAGCCGGGCGCAGCAGGTCGGGATCGACCGGACCCTCGTGCCGCGAAAGCACTTGTGCGCGAGCCCGACCGGCGACGCTCACCATCGGGCGGAACCGGCGGAAGATCTGGATCTCACCGTCGAAGCCCCGGTCGTACGGGCCGAGGTAGGTGTAGTCGGTGCCGTACGGGCCGGACGCGTCCAGGCTCGTGGCGCTCAGTGCCCACGCGCGGGCTTCGTCGGGAGTGGACGGGGTGAGCACGACCAGCCCGTGACTGCGGGTGACCCGGCCGCGATGCTCCCGGTGGCGATACCGGCTCCACCAGTCCTCCAGGGCGGCCGGTTCCAGGGTCCGGTCCAGCCCGAAGGTCTGCCAGCGCACGGTGCCCTCCGGCTTCGTCAGCGGCAACCGCCGCTTCAGCTGTCCCGCGATCCGGTCGTCGAACGGCGTGCACCAGCCGGGAACCAGCAGGATCGGATCGGGCGGTTCGGCATCGAACGGATTCGGGGTGAGGAAGGCCTGATCGATGAGCACGACGGTCCCCGGACGCGCCTGATACGACATCCCCCACAGCAACCGGCCCAGCAGCCGGGAACCGTGATCGTCCGACAGCACGTGCCAGGTCTCGTGGAATCGGTTGGTGCTGAACCGAGCATGCGTCCCGGGTCGCAAGGTGATCACCGTGTGGGCACGACCGGGCGACCGCACCAGGTGCCGGTGCAGTTTGAGGCCGTCGGTGACGGATCGGGCGGTACCCGTGCGCTGCTGCTTCATCGGGTTCCATGACGCCACAGCGCTGAGCTCGGATCAACCGGATTTCCGCGAGGACAAGGGGCCGAACGGCGAATCCCTCGTCACCACAACGCTCTACGTGGACGGCTGGCCCGTCAACGAGGGTCCGATGCGCGCCCAGGTCGGAAAGTCCACCCTCGCCGGTGACGGGCTCTGTGTCGGCTACGACAGCGTGTCCCTCCAGTATCGGACCCCCGGCACGTTCACCGGGGGACCATCGAGAACGTCACCATCGACGTGGGCAAGGAGTCCTACACCGACCTGCGGAAGGAGGCGGCAGCGGCGCTGGAACGCAACTAGCCGCCCCCATCGGTCAGGCGGTGGCGCCGGCGCTGCCGTTCTCCAGATGACCGGCGAAGTGCCTGCGCCAGTTGCCGTTTCCGGACGCGGTCAGTGTCAGGTCGTACCAGCCCTGATCGAGCGGGGCGGTGATGTCACGGGTGGCTCCCGCGTCGACGGTGGTGCGGGAGCCGCCGACATCGATCGTCGCCGAGGCGGAACCGGAATTGCGCACGGTGACAACGAAAGTGGGAGTCGACGCCGTGCCGCCGATGGCCGCCGTGGCGGTCAGCGCGGCGTCACCGTCGCCCGAGGCCTCGGCGAGGAAGCCGTTGGGCGCGTGCACGGCGAAGTCGTAGGCGCCGCTCACCGGGAAACGCTCCTCGGCGGTCGCGCCGGGGGCGACGACCGTCTGCCGGATCGAATTGCCTTGGTAGGCATAGGTTTGGAACGGCATGGGAACCGAGCCCTGATTGCCGAATCGGACGGTCGCGGAGGAGCCGGAGACCTCGAACCAGGCCAGCGGCTGATAGGGGAGGGGACGTGCCTTGGCGCGGCCGGGCTCCTGGGCGGGCATCTGCTGACCGCCCGGCGACGGCGGGACCGGCTTGGGCAGGTTCTTCTGCCCGGCGGCGCGGGCGCGCTCGGCATTGGCGTCGGGCAGCGTGGGGATGCTGGTGTCGCGGCGGCTGAAATCGAAGCAGCTGGTGAGGTCGCCGCAGACCGCGCGCCGCCAGGCGGAGATATTGGGTTCGGCGACACCGGTCCAGGCCTCGAGGAAGCGCAGCACCGACGTGTGGTCGAACACTTGGGAATTCACGTAGCCGCCGCGGCTCCACGGCGAGATGACCAGCATGGGGACGCGCGGGCCCAGGCCGATGGGGGCATTGCCGCTCAGCCCCGAGGCCGCCTTGGTGATCAGATTGCCGATGCTCGCCGAGCCCGAGCTCGACCCCAGCGTCGCCGAGCCGGAACTCAGGTCGCCGCCGATATCGCCCGCCGCGGGCAGGATCTCGTCGGGGGTGCCGGGCGGCGCGGTCGGGGGCACCATGTGGTCGAAGAAGCCATCGTTCTCGTCGTAGTTGACGAGCAGGACGGTGGACTCCCACAGTTTCGGGTTGTCCCACAACGCTTTCAGGACGCGCTGGATGTAGGCGGCGCCGTCGGCCGGACGGTAGGCGGGGTGCTCGGAGTACCCGGCGGGCGCGACGACCCAGGACACCTGCGGCAGATTTCCGCTGGCGCAGTCCGAGATGAAGCGCTGCAGAACGTAATCGACATCGCTGCCGTCGACGCCGGCCGGCGGGGGCGTCATGCCGCCCGTGGTCACCATGGCGCGGTCGGCCAGCTGCCGGACGGCGGGATCGGGGGATTTCGCGGCATCGTGGTAGTTCTGGAACAGCCACAGCGGGTTGTCGCCGTAGTCCGCCAGGAACGGGCCGCCGCTGTGCGAGTCGGCGTACACCTGCCACGAGATCCCCGCCTGCTGCAGGCGTTCGGGGTAGGTGGTCCAGTGGAAGGCGGGCCGGTAGTCCGGCGGATTGGCCACCGCGGGACCGCCCGCGCGCCCGGCCGGGTCGACGGTGCCGGTCCAGTGGTAGAGCCGGTTCGGGGTGGTCGGGCCCTGGATCGAACAGAAGTAGTGGTCGCAGATGGTGAACGCGGACGCCAGCGCGCGATGGAACGGGATATCGGCCTCGGTGAAATAGCCCATCGTCATCTTGGACTTGGCCGCGATCCACGAGTGATACGCGCCGTCGGCCCACGCCACGTGGGTGGTGTTCCAGTCGTGCGCGAGATCGCCCATGTCCTGGCCGTCCACGCGGGTGGTGTCCACGTGCCAGGGCAGCAGGAATCCGGTGCTGCTGAACGCGTCCGGCTGCTGGAAGGCGTTCCGTTCGCCGCCGCCACCCGATCCGCTGCTGCTCCCGCCGCCGCTCCCGCTGGCCGAACCGCTCGCGCTGCCGGTGCCCGCCGACCCACTGCCCAGGTCGGTGCCGAGCCCACCGGCCAGCGCCGCGTCCATGGCGGCCTGCAGCACCGGGTTGTAACCGCCTGCGGGCAGCCGCACCGCGCGCTTGTCACCGAAACCCCGGACACCGCTCATGGTTCCGAAGTAGTGGTCGAAGGACCGGTTCTCCTGCATCAGGATCACCACGTGCTGCACCTGATCGAGGCTGCCCGAGCGGCCCGGTTCCGCCAGCGCCTCCGCCATGCCCTCCGGCAGCCCGGCCACGCCCGCAGCACCCGCCGCGCCGGCGGCGAGCATGCCGCCCAGCACCTTCCGCCGATTCGCGGTTCCGAATCCACGCCCCATCAGGAATCTCCATTCAGCATGTCGGTCGACACTTCCGACTCCCGTCCCGTCGAGGTCTCGGGGACGCGCCGAAGGATGCTATGGCACAGCGAGATCGCGCGGAAACACTGATTTCCGAGCGATTGACAAGGGCAGGTTGTCGATGGGCGAATCGGCCAGCGGAAGTTGGTCCACTGATCATCTTCGGGACATGCGGGGGTGTCAGGGTGGCCGGGTGGGTATGCGGACACAGTCGCGACCGGCGCGCCTGGTGCGCTGGTTCCACGCGCTGTGCGACGGGGTGGTCGCGCTACTGCCGGCCCGGCTGCGCCGCTTCGTGGCCCCCACGTTCGTCGGCTATCTGCTGGTGAGCGCCTTCACCTTCGGCGTGGACCTGCTGCTGCTCACCACGTTGCACCCGGTCGCGCCGCTCCCGGTCGCGGTGACGGTCGCCTATTGCACCGCCTTCGGCCTGAGCTACCTGCTGAATCGGGTCCTGAACTTCGAATCGCATGCCGCGGTCGGCCCCCAGTTGGCCCGCTACATCGTGGTGGTGGTGGTGAACTACCTGGCGTTCATCCTCGGCGTGACGAGCGGCGTCGCGACGCTCGGCGTCGACTACCGGATCGCCCGCATCGTGGGCAGTCTCGGCGAGGGATTGTTCATGTACGCGTCCATGCGCTGGATCGTCTTCCGGACCAAGGCCGCCGGG
Source organism: Nocardia sp. NPDC059764 (assembly GCF_042732555.1). Classification (NCBI taxonomy): domain Bacteria; kingdom Bacillati; phylum Actinomycetota; class Actinomycetes; order Mycobacteriales; family Nocardiaceae; genus Nocardia; species Nocardia sp. NPDC059764. The sequence goes on along the minus strand of NZ_JBHWHH010000016.1, from coordinate 10,894 downwards.
TAGCGGTTCAGAGGAAGGCGCCGCAGGTGGGCCAGGCGCCCGGACCCTGCCGGGCGAGGACGCGTTCGGCGACCCGGATCTGTTCCTCCCGGGTGGCATCGGCCGGATTCCCTCTACCGCCGTATGCCCGCCATGTGCTGGGGCTGAACTGCAAGCCGCCGTAGTACCCGTTTCCGGTGTCGGCGGTCCAGTCCCCGTCCGCCTCGCACTCGACCACGGCGTCCCAGTCGTGCCGGGGCCGGGCCTCCGCGGTGGCGGATAGTGCGCAAGTCAATGCTGTGAAACCCAGCGTGAGAGCGAGGGTGCGAACGGGTCTTCGAAACTCGTGCTGTCCGATCATGGCGTATCTCCGCCCTGGTAGACGAACGCGCGGGCAACAATCAGACGATGGTAACTGAAGATTCGCTAATTAGTGGAAATTGAAGTCGGAGGGATCCGGTTCGGCCAGCATCGACTCCATGGTGGCGCGATCGAACGGCAGCAGGTCGATGCTGCCGCCCTCGGTGAAATACCAGGAGTTGCAGCCGGTGTTCCACACCGTCGGGCCCATGGCCTCGGCCACCTCGGACTCGAACCGGTCGGTCGCCGCCTCGGTGACCTCCACGGTGTCGAATTCGCCCGCGCTCCACCGCTGGATCCAGCGGGTGATGTAGCGCGCGGTCACCTCGGCGGCGTGGTGCAGCGGGATCGAGCCGGTGGGGGAGTGCGGGCCCAGCACGGTGAACAGGTTGGGGAAGCCCGGGATCGCGGTCATCCGGTAGGCGCGCGGTCCCTTGGCCCAGGCGTCGTCGATCGAGACGCCGTCGCGGCCGGTCAGATTCATCGGCCGCATGTAGTCGTGGGCGCGGAAGCCGGTGGCCAGCACGATCACGTCGACCTCGTGGTGACGGCCGTCGGCGGTGCGGATGCCGGTCGGAGTCACGGCGTCGATGCCCGTGGTGACCAGCTCGGCATTGCGGGCGCGCAGGGCCCGGTAATAGGTGCCCGACAGCACCTGGCGCTTGCACAGCGGCTCGTAATCGGGGGTGAGCTGTTCGCGCAGACCCGGTTCCGTGACCTGCGTGCGCAGGCTCATGCGGGCGTACCCCTGCACCGCGCGCCGCCGCCAGCTGGGCCGGGTGACCACGTCGGTGAACAGCCGCGCGCCGGTCATTCCCGCTTGGTAGAGCGCACGATTCACCTGCGGCAGACGCTTCAGGGCCGCGCCCACCAGCGCGGGCTGCGGGAGCCACATCGGGGCCCAGATCACCCACTGCGGGCTGCGCACGAAATGCGTGATGCTCTCCGCCTTGGGCTGGAGCGCCGAAACCACCTGCACGCCGGTCGATCCCGTGCCGAGCACCGCGATCCGCTTGCCGTCGGTCTCGACGGTGTCGTCCCAGCGCGCGGTGTGCACGATGGGGCCGGTGAACTCGCCCAGGCCGGGGATGTTCGGCACGGCCGGGTGATGCAGGACGCCGGTGGCGGCGATGACGAAATCGGCGGTGTAGGTGCTGCCGTCGATCGTCTCGACCTGCCATTCGGAGCCGGAGAAGGTCGCGGCGACCACTTCGGAATTCACCCGCAGGTGCGGTCGCAGCTCGTACTGCTCCACCACGTCGGCGAGATATCCCTGGATCTCCGGGCCCGGCGCGAAGATGTGCGACCAGTCCGGCTTCGGCGCGAACCCGAACTGGTACAGCTGCGAGGGCACGTCACAGGTCAGGCCGGGGTAGCGGTTCCAGTGCCACACGCCGCCGACGTCGGAGCCTTTCTCCAGCATCACGAAGTCGTGGAACCCCTTGCGATGCAAGGTGATCGCCGTCGCGATTCCGGACACGCCGGCCCCGATGATCACGATCCGAGGCTGCCGCCGCGTGCCCATCCCAACCTCCTTGTTGGATACCCCAGGAATTCAAATACTGACGGTATTTGGAACTCCCGGGGTATGTCAACCGGCGGCCGCTACGTCAGCTTGCGGCAGTACAGGGCGTCCGGATGGCCGCCGCGGGCATTGGCCCAGGAGAACGCGATGCCCGCCGCGTACTCGTCGGCGTTGCACTGGCCCTTGTACCAGCCGCTGGCGTAATCGCCGCCCTCGCCCGAGGCCGGGCGATTGTCGCCACGGTCGTCCCACACGGTCCGGCCCGCACCCGCCAGCGCGCGCCGGGCGGGAGCGCAGAGAATGGCCGACATGCCGTCGCCGCGCAGGCTGTAACCGATCATGAATTGACCTTCGGTGCACTGGTACTTGGTGAATCCACCCGCCCAGTCCGTCGTCACCTTCTCGCTGGAGACCTTGGTCGCCGAGGTGCCGGGTTGCCAGAGATCACCCTCGGTGGCGTCGGTGCACAGGCCGCCCTGCCCGCGCGAGCTGATACCGATCAGCCGCTGGTCGTCCGGACAGACCAGTTTGTGGGCACCCGAATCCCAGTCGGCGGCCGCGCGCAGCGACGCGTTGTGGTCGTCGTGGATGGCGTTGAGCATCGACCAGCCGCGCACCGGCGCGATCTGGCCGGTCTGCCCCGCCGCGTCCAGCAGCCGCCGGACGTGCGCACCCCGCCAGTCGTCGGTGTCCATCACGCTGCGCTTGCTGCCGTCGGTGTCATAGCGGAGCAGACCCCAGTCGTTGCCCTTGTCCTGATGCTGGAAACCGACGATCGGCCAGTACGCGAAGTCGAGGTCGCGGTCGATCAGATAGTCGACCATATTCGGGAACCACGCCTGGTCCGCGCCGGTCGCGCCCTTGCCGATGCCGAACTCACTCACCCAGACCGGCGCGGTGAAGTGCTTGTCCGGCGTGGTCGCGATGGACCCGGCCAGCTCGTCCATGGACTTGAACAGGTCACTGCGGGACATGTCGCGGAAGCGCGGATCGTGGGTCTCGCCGCCGCTGATGCCGGTGCCGCCGGTGTGGTTCGGGCCGATGTAGCCGTAGAAGTGCGCCGCGTAGACGACCTTGTGCGATCGGATCAGCGTTTCCGAGAGCGTCTTGACCGGCTTCAGCATCGGGCGCTCGTGCCAGGTGAGGTCGGTGGGGATGCCCATCCAGTTGAGGCCCTCGACCATGATGAGCAGATTCGGGTTGGCGTCCTTCAGGATCCGGTCGCCCGCCTCGTGCGCGGCGGCCTCCCAGTCGTGGCCGTCGCCCATGCCCCAGTTGGGGTTGTCCCAGGTGTCGCGGCGTACCTCGTTGCGCAGGTCCGCTCCGATGACACCCGGATCGGCCTTGTAGCGGGCGGCCATGAACGCCCAGTCGCTCACCCACTTGGCGGTGTCCTGCCCGGAATTCCAGCGTTCGTTGCCGTCCACCGCGCAGCACCACCGCGTGGAGGTGGTGTGGTTGTTGAGGATGACGCCGAGCCCGGCCCCGGTCAGCGCCGCGACCGCCCGGTCGTAGACCTCCAGTGGTTTGAGCCCGTTCAACGCCGGATTGGCGGTGAGGCCCTTGACCGGGCGGCTGTCGGTGATCATCTCGTTGGAGAAGGGTAGCCGGATGCTGTTGAGGCCCAGCTCCTTGAAGTCCCCGACGATCTTGTCCAGCGGCACCCGGTCCAGGCCCAGTGGTGCGCGATGCCCGGTCTCCTGGGCGAAGTTGTTCGCCGGATCCTCGTCGTCGCCGCTGCCGTTCCAGGTGCCGCTGGAGCCGTGCCAGTTGCCGGACTGCAGCTTCACCCGGTTGCCGGCCTCGTCGACGATATAGCGGCCGCGGGTGCTCAGCGGACCTTTCAGACCGGCGGGCGCGGCCTGCGCGACCGGTTCGAGATGAACGGCCGGGGCTATCAGCAGCCCGGCGGCCAGTAGTAGAACAGTGAAAACCCTCATCGGCCCTCGAATTCTCTTGCTTAACGATTGCTGAGAAACGTTAGTTCGCAAGGAAATCGACGAGAAATCAGTGTTTTTTGGACTTTGACAAGATTCGATTGTCAATCAGAGGTGCGGCGGCACCGTGCAATCCGCGAAATCCGGTTTTTCCAGTTGGGTGACCAGATCAGGATGGGTATCGCGAACGCACCGGGCGACCTCGACGAACGAACGGACCAGCGCGGATTCGTGCGCGGTGCGCCAGCCGACGGCCACGTCATTGGGCTGGACATCGGCGATCGGCAGCAGGCGTACGCCCGGGAAGGGGATCCAGCGCGCACCGGCCACGGTCAGCACCACGCCGACGCCGGTCGCGACCTTGTGTAGTTCCTCCAGCAGGGAGTTCGACCGGGACACCACCGGCGCCGGGATTCCGCTGCGGTAGGAGTCCAACTCCCAGAACGCGTTCCACACCGGATCGGTGGTGGCGGCCCCGAGGATCGGTTCATCGAGCAACTCGTGGGCGAACACCTGCTCGCGGTCAGCGAGTCGATGTGTGGTCGGCACCATCACCATGAGCGGTTCGGAGAACAGGGTCTCGAACTGCACGCCGTCATCGACGAACGGCCTGCGGGCGAACGCGACGTCCACCGACCCGCTGGCCAGCCCCGCCGATGGGTCCTCGTAGGTGAAGTGCCGCAACTCGACGGTGATCCCCGGATGGCGCTGCCGGAACATTGACAGGATCGGCTCGGTCAGGGTCAGCGCCGCCCCCTCGAGCGCGCCCAGCACCAGACGATCCTGTTCGCCGCGGTGCACCGAGCGGGCCCGCTCGACCGCCACGTCCAGTCCGGTCAGCGCGCCCCGCACATCGCGCAGGAAGACCGTGCCGGCCGCGGTCAGTTCGACATTGCGGGTGGTGCGGGAGAACAACACCACGTCCATCGCGTGTTCCAGCTGTTTGATCTGGGTGCTCAAACCCTGCTGCGAAACGTGCAATCGCTGCGCCGCCCGGGTGAAACTCAGCTCCTCCGCGACCGCGATGAAGTATTGCAACTGGCGGGTGTGAACTTCCATGGCGCGCAGTCTAGAGTGACTTTCCATCCAGGCGGAAGCGTTTCCGGAAGCCTCCGTGATGATTCACAAATCGGGGTTGTGAATCGCCGCCCCGGAATGATTTCTCTTCCACACCACGATGCACTACCGTTTACCGGGCGTTCACCGCGGCCGGAATAGGAAGTATTCAGTATCCCATTCGCGCTCCGGTTCCCTTGCACATTTGTTCCTGAGCGATCCGGCAGCGGAGGAAGCCTGTGACGAATTGGAATGCCCTGGTGGGCAAGCTGTTCACCCTGCAGTGCGACGTCGCGGAGCGCCTCGGCGAACCGGACCTGTCGGCCGCCCCCAATCCGCCCGCCACCGACGCCGAGATCGACGCGGCCGAACAACGGCTGGGCGTCTCCTTCGACGCCGCCTACCGCGACTTTCTGCGGTGTTGTGACGGCTGGTCGCGGTTCGGGAACATCCACCTCTTCGGCGCCCGCGAACTGGCCACCGCCGAGAAGTGGCGCCGGGCTGCGGCGTTCGCCGAGGTCTACTTCGCCACCACGGCTTCCGGCTCGCTGGTGGTGCCGCAGGGTTATCGGCGCGTCGTGGTCGGGAAAACCACTGTGCCGCAGCGCTTCATCGTGATGCTGTTCCCGGTCCGGCCGCCGCACGGCGCGAATGCCTGCTGGGACTGCTTGTCCGGCGCGGACCTGTGCTACCCCGGCTTCGGCGTGTGGGCGCGGGAGGAAGCCGCCGCGATCTCCAACGCGCTGTGCGAGGAGATCGCGGACGAGCGTTGCCTGCGCTGACCCGGCCGGATCAGACCAGCAGCTTCGCGCGCAGCGCGTCGATGGTGGCCTGATCCAGGCCCAGCCCCTCGCGCGCGTACGTGTCGACACTGCCGTAGAGCCGGTCCACTTCGGTGAAAGCGGCATGCAGCCAGGACAATTCGACGGCCTCCGGGTCGCCGAGCTCGGTATTGCTGGCCAGGAAGTCGGCGTTCACCACATCGCGCGGCACCCCGAGCAGGGTGAGCAGCACGGCGGTCGCCCAGCCGGTGCGGTCCTTGCCGTCCATGCAGTGGTACATCGTCGCGCCGCCATTGTTGCCCGCGATCGAGCGCAGCAGCGTGCCGAAGGCGACGTCGGAACCGTGGAAGTTCACCATGAACGGGTACTGGATCGACAGGCCCATGTTCGATGAGCCGTTGATCAGGCCGTCGATCACCGCGCGCCCCAGCGTGATCGGCGGGAGCTCGTGGAAGCCGATGCCGCTGTCGAAGCTGACCACGTCGGCGACCTTGTAGGTCGCGCCGGTCGGCACCCGGTCGGGCGCGCTGCTGCGCTCGGAACCGTTGCGCAGGTCCACATCCAGGGTCACCCCGGCCGTGACCAGCTTGGCCAGATCGGCGTCGGTCAGCTTGTCGATGCGGTTGGAGCGGAACACCACGCCGGAGCGCACCGTGCGGCCGTCCGTCGTGCGGTAGCCGCCGATATCGCGGAAGTTGCGCGCCCCGTCCAGCCGGATGGCGGTGACGGCGGGGGCGGGCAGCGTGGACACCAGGTCGTCGGCCTTGGCCGAACCCGAATCGGCCGAGCCCGAGGAACCGAAACTCCCGGAGCCGGAACCGGATCCGGAGGCGATATCGCTCGGCTGCGCGGTCGCGGGCGCGGCGCCCAGGGCCGCGCCCAGCGCGATCAGACCGGCCATGGCGACAGCCGCGGTATCGGCGCGGAGCTGCTTGCGGGAAGACACAGAGGACCTACTAACTGTGGGGAGCGCCGGACCGGGCTCCGTCAGGACTGTTTGATCGAGTACGAGCCGACCGTGGTGCCGATCAGCTGCCAGCCGCCCTCCACCTGGGTGAGGGTGAGGTCGGAAACGTTGGTGGACTGGACATTCGGGCGCGCGGTGCCGGGGTACCAGGCTTCCACGCGACCGGTCCCGGTGCCGGTGAAACCGGTCGCCGTCACGGTGGCGAGAGTGCCGGGCACCGCGCGCGGATACGCGCGCGACACCGGGCGGGCGTAGCCGGGAGCCAGGCCCAGCGGAACGCCCGAGGGGCAGTCGATGCGATTCAGGTTGCCCTGCACCTTGTTCGTATTGCCGTCGCGCACGCTGTGCGGATCGCCGCACGCCTGCTTCCACGACCACCAGGTGCCGCCCACGCGGTTGGCGTTGAGCTGGTCGATGAACCGATCCACCTTGGGCGCGTCGGAACTCGGGTCGCCGAACCAGCCCCACTCGCCGGTCCACAGGGGCGCTTTGTATTTGGCGGCGGCGTCCAAGCCGATCTTGAAGCCCAGTTCGATGCTCGGGAAGGCGTTGACGATATTGATGGACTCGCTGTACAGGTGCGGGGAGAACACCGCCAGCGGATCGGTGATGTACTTCGCGGGCGGGGTGGCGTCGATCCCGAGGGCTGACCAGATGGCGGACGGCTCGAAGATCGCCAGGTGCGGTGCGCTGCCGTGCTCGGCCTGCCGGATGGCCGCGATCACCCGCTGATAGAACTTGCCGAGCTGGTCCGCCGCCGAAAACGGGTCGCGCAGACCGGGATTGGGCTCGTTGAGCAGGTCGTACCCGGCGATCGCGGGCTCGTCCCTGAACTCCGCCGCCAGCTTGGCCCAGGTGTTCACCAAGTGCCCCTGGATGCCCTGGGTGTCGTCGTAGAAGTTCTGGAAGGAGCGGGCCACCGCCGGCGCGGTCTCACGGACGCCACCGAAATTGCAGGTGGTCCAGCCATCGGTGAGGGTCGCCCACGCGGGCGCGCCGTCCCAGCCGATGCCGGGCTTCATGAAGATCGGGCAGCCCTGGCCCTTCGGCGTGCCCACGGCCTTGCCCCACGCGTCCTGATGCATGTCCAGCACGGTGTAGATGCCGTTCGCCTTGGCGTCGTTCACGGCCGTGTGGATCCGGGCCAGGTACGCCTGGTCGAACGCGCCCGGTGTCGGTTCCAGCGCGGACCAGGCCAGATTCAGCCGCACCACATTGAAGCCGAGGGCCGCCATCTGCTCGAAGTCGGTGTGATCCAGCGGCGCGGCGGTCGGCAGCGGCTGATCGTTCTGCGCGTAGTCGTTGAGCTGGTTGACATTCGCGCCGCGCAGCAGCACCGTGCGACCGGCGACATCGGTGATCACGCCGTTCGAGACGGTGAGTTGAGGCAGGGTCCAGCCGCCGGGTTCCGCGGCCGCCTCGGGCGCCTGCTGCGCCGCGAATCCGCTGAACGCGAGTACGGCCGCGGCGACCGGGGCCAGGACTCGGCCTCTCGAAAGCATATTCAACCTCTCCGTGGGCGCAGACACCGAAGATCTCTTCCGGGCATCGCCGGATGTCCGCACGAAAAACCTAATGGCACAGCAGTGTCGAGTGGAAACAGTAGTTCCCCGCCGATTGACAAGGCCAACTTGTCAATGCGCCGCAAACTAGGGTTTCAGTTCCGTGGCCCGCTGCTTTAGCGTTCCCGGCGTGAGCGAAATGCGCTCATTCTTCGCCGGCCGTGGCGCGGCGCGGTCCGCCACGTCTCCGGAACCTTCCACCGCGCGGCGACCCGGATCGGACAAGTAGGAGACCATGAAAACGACAGTCGCCGACCGCACCCGTCGCACCGGGTGGGTGTCCCGATCCGTGGCCGTACTCGCGGCGGTGGCCGGATGCGTCCTGGCCACCTCGGCGCCGGCCGCCACGGCCGCGCCGGACACGCTCGTGCCGTTGCATGTCGACGGGTCCCGCTTCGTCGACGAATTCGGGCGGGTCGTGCTACTGCACGGCGTCAACAGCGTCAACAAGGAACCGCCCTACTTCGCGCCCGGAACCACGATCACGGCCCAGGACGCGGACCTGCTGTCCCGGCACGGGTTCAACACCGTGCGGCTGGGCGTCAACTTCGACGGGCTCATGCCGACCAAGGGCGTGGTCGACACCGCGTACCTGGATCGGGTGGCTGGCACTGTGGATATGTTGGCGCAGTACGGAATTCACACCGTGCTCGACAATCATCAGGACGGGTTGTCCAAGCCTTGGGGCGGCAACGGGTTCCCGGAGTGGGCGATCCACGCCCGCCCGGCCGCGGGTGAACCCAACCCCGGATTCCCCTTGAACTACCTGATGCCCACCATGAACGCGGGCTGGGACGAGGTCTGGAACAACACCTACGGCGCACTCGACTATCTCGGCCAGGCCCTCGCCGCGCTCGCCGACAAGTTGAACGGCCACCCCGGCGCGATGGGCATCGAACTGCTCAATGAGCCGTGGCCGGGCACGGCGTTCCTGTCCTGTTTCCCCGACGGCTGCACCGGATTCGACGCCAAATACCAGGCCGCCATGCAGAAGCTGACCGACGCGGTGCGCGCCCGCAACGCCGTCCTGATGGTGCTGTGGGAACCCAATGTCACCTGGAACGAGACCATGCCCAGCAATCTGGGCAAGAACCCGCCGATCAGCGCCCCGAACATCGCGTTCGCCCCGCACGACTACTGCATCCCCAGCCAGATGGCCATCTACAGCGGCCTGCCCACCTTCCTGCGCGGCCTGTGCCCGCTGCAGCAGGGCAAGACCTGGGGCAATATCGACGCCTTCACCCATCGCACCGGAATCCCTTCGCTGGTCACCGAATTCGGCGACGGCGACGCGACGGTGCTGAGCAACACCCTGATCAATGCCGACGATCGGTTCATCGGGTGGCAGTACTGGCAGTACCGCGGCGGCGATCCGTTCGTCGGCGACATCGGCGGCCAGTTGGTCCGCACCTATCCCCAGGCCACCTCCGGCGCCCCCGGCCGGATGATCTTCGACTCCGCGAGCGGCGACTTCGCCTACCGCTACACGCCCCGCGCCACCGGCAAGCCGACCGAGATCTATGTCTCGGATCTGCACTACCCCAACGGATATCAGGTTCGAGTCGACGGCGGCACCGTGACCTCCGCCCCCGGCGCGCGGGTGGTGACCGTGGAAGCCAACGCCTCCACCCCGGTGTCGGTCTACATCAATCGCCCCGGTTCGAAGGGCGCGAGCGTGCCCGACGGCCCGGTGGGCACCGGCTCGGCCTCGGGCTCCGCGTCGGGTTCGGCCAGCGGCCCCGGCGGCTCGGGCTCGTCCTCCGGCTCGGGCTCCTGATGCGCACCGGTATCCGGTAATTCACCGAACCGATTGACACCCAGACATTGTTAGTCGCCTCGAAATTGTGATTTCTCTTGTCTCCCAATGTGTCCTAGCGTTTTCGGTGCGTTCTGGTACGGAATGCCGAGGCCGAAAAGGCTTTTCGCATTCGCGAGTCCGAGGAGTACACCCATGAAATCCACTCTCGTCACCGCAGCCGCTCTCGCGCCCCTGGCGCTGCTGCCGCTCGGCCTCGCGGCGGGCCCCGCTCAGGCGGATCCGCTCCCGACCACCATCAATTTCCAGTGCCAGGCCACGCCGCCGATCGGCGGCGCGCAGACCTTCACCATGGCCCTCGGGGTGACCGGCGCCGCGCCGAGCACCGCGAAGACCGGTGACGCCGTGGCGATCACGCTCACCCCCGCGGCCATGCAGGTCCCGGCGACCGTCTCCGGGCACCCCCTGCGCAGCATTCGCGGCATCAAGCTGATCATGCCCGTGCCGGCCGACTCGACCTACGTGTCGTCCTCGGTATCCGGCGGCACGGTCACCGCGACCGTCGCCCAGTCGGCGGGCAAGATCACCCTCGACGCCCCCGGTTCGACCGCGGCGGGCGCGACCCTCACCCTGCCCGCGGTGACCGTCAACCTCACCGCGTCCGCCGTCGGCACCCTCACCAGCACCATCGCGGGCACGAGCTACGACGATCCGGGCCTCACCTTCACCGCTTCGGTGGACTCTGGAACGATCCTCGGCGCGGTGGACGTGCCGGTGAAGTGCTACCCGAGCCCCGCGCCGACCCTGACCACGACCACCGTGTCGGCGGGCACCCCCGGCGGCACCCCGGGCGGCGACTCCGGCTCGGGCAGCCTCGGCTCGGGTTCCGCGCAGCTTCCGTGGCTGCGGGGCCTGACCGGTTCCGCCGGCTCCTAGCCCGAGCCGCACCGACAAGGCCCGGAACCAACGG
>NZ_JBHWHH010000015.1:0-62728 GCF_042732555.1 Nocardia sp. NPDC059764 | reverse complement strand
CCCTGCAGGTGAGCGGCCACTCGCGCTAATGTCGTGGCATGGCTGAACCACCGGAGATCCGTATCGGCACCGTCGAGCGCGAGGACGCGATGAAACGGCTGTCGGACCACTTCGCGGCGGGACGGCTCAGCGTGGCCGAGTTCGACGAACGCAGTGGCGTCGTGGCCGCGGCGCTGACCCGCGGCGACCTGGAGCAGGTGTTCACCGATCTGCCGGAACCGGTGGCGGACAAGCCCGCTCCGGCGCCGCGCCGGATGCCGTTCGGGTCGATTCCGCCCGAGCGGATCATGCCGGTCATCCCGATCCTCGCGGTGATCCTGTTCTTCGTGACGCACCAGTGGTGGGTGTTCCTGCTGATCCCGCTGGCGGGCGCGGTGCTATTCGGGGAGAGCGGCCGGGAGCGCCGCAAGCGGGGCGAGCGCCGGGATCGACGACGGCGGCGGCTCGACCGTGGACAGGAGGACTGATGGAACCCATCGAGATCAATGCGGGCAGCTGGTATCTGCGGGCCCTGCGCGCCGACGAGCGCATCGACGACCGCCCGGCCCTGGCCGACGGCGGCATCACCGACCCCGGCTACGTGGACCGCCGCACCGCGGAATGGGCCGACGAGAGCCACTTCTCGTGGGCGGTGTGCGTGCCCACCACCGCCGAACTGGTCGCCGAGATCGGCGTGCGCCCCAATACCGACGGCACCGCGACCGTGACCGGCTGGGCCCGTACCGGATACGACTCCGCCCTCGCGGACGGCCTGGTCTCGGTCCGCCGTTTCACCGCGGGCGCGCTCGGCCTGGAGCCCGTCGACGCCTGAGATCGTCGTCCGGCTGTCCGGTCCGGAAAACTGATCGAACTCCCGAAAACGTCTGTTCACCAGCGGCGATCGTATTCGTCCGCCGGAAAATCGCTCGTGCCCGGCCCCGGTCGTGCGTCAGTCTGGAATCGCATCCGGAACCGACGACCAGGGGAGGCGGTTATGTGGGAATGGAGCAGACACCAGGCTGATCGGGCGGCGGCGGGATCGTTCACCGCGTGGCGGCTACGCGACTCGGAACCGATCGTGACCGACCCGCCATTCGACGAGGCCGACGACGAGGGAGGGGAGGCGGACGACGGCGCGTACGAGGATATTTCCGAGCGCGCCCTCGCCGAGCTGTTCCTCGCGCTCGCGCGCCATTGCGAGCCGGACGGGCCTGGATGGGCTTCCTCGTATCCCACGGCGACTTATGATCTCGCACCGGTCGGGGTAACTCCTCGGGTACGTCCGGAATTGGTTCGGCACACGACCGCCGGCACGGATGTGTGACTGTCGACGACACTCAGCTGTCCGCTGAGGGCGCGGAGACGCGGGACGGGTAGCGTCTGGGGTCATGGAGAGGTCGCCGCTGGACGCCGATGTACTGCGCCGGAGCATTGCCGAGTCGCCGGAGCTGGGATTCTTCTCGGCCATCGAGGTGGTCGAGTCGACCGGTTCGACCAATGCGGATCTGGTTGCGCGGGCCGCGGATTCGAGTGCTGATCGGCTGGTGCTGATCGCTGAGGCACAGGAGCACGGCCGCGGCCGCCACGACCGGCAGTGGGTGAGCCCCGCGCGGGCGCAGATCGCCATGTCGGTGCTGGTGCGGGTGCGCGGCATCGACCCGGCGGTGCTGGGCTGGCTGCCGCTGCTCACCGGGATCGCCGTGGTGGACGCGGTGCGGGCCGAGACCGGTTTGAACGCGGTCCTCAAGTGGCCCAACGACGTGCTGGTGGACGGGCGCAAGCTGGCCGGCATCCTGGCCGAGGTCGCGGCCGTGGGCCCGGATCCGGCGGTGGTGGTGGGCGTCGGCCTGAACGTCTCGCTCACCGATGCCGAACTGCCTGTCCCGCATGGCACCTCGCTGCTGCTGGCGGGTGCGCCCGGCGTCGATCGGACCGCGCTGGCCCAGGCCATGCTGCGTGAGTTCGCGCGCCGCTTCACCGCCTGGGAGGCCGCGGGCTGGGACATCACCGAGCTGGCGGCCGCCTACCGGGAACGCTGCGCCACCCTCGGTGCGCAGGTTCGCGCGGAACTGCCGGGCGGCGAGGTGCTCACCGGAGTCGCCACCGGTATCGACGAGAACGGCCGCCTGCTGATCGGCGACCGCGCCGTCTCGGCCGGTGACGTCACCCACCTGCGCGCCGAGTACTGAGCGGAAAGCGCTCCGCCGCACCCGGATTCGCTACTGCTTGTTGCCGCCGTGCGGGCGGCCGCCGCCCGGCTTGCGGGTGTCGGGCCACAGATCGGGATTCGGGATATTGGACAGGTCGGGGAGGCCGGGCAGATTCCACGGCACGGTCGGCAGCGGGATGACAGGCCCGACCGGTGCGGGCTGTTCCGGGGCGACCGGTTCGCTCGGCTCCGGCGGCGGGAGCTGCTCCTGCACCGGCTGTTCGGTCGTCGTCGGAATCGCTTCCTGGACCGGCGTTTTCGCGATCGTGCCGGGTACTCGCGTGTGCCGGGGCTCGGTGTCGGCGGAGCTCCCGTTGATCCAGACCACGCCCAGTACCAGCGCCGCGACGGCGACACCGGCGGCGGCGAGTTTGCGCTGTCCGGTCCAGCCGCGGACGGGCGGGGACGCGGCGGTGAGCGATGCCATCGGCAGCGCGACGGTTCGCGTGTCCGAGTCGAGTTCGGGTGACTTACGTTGTGCGGTAGGTGTTTTCGCCGGATCGGGCGGGCGGGGCATCGGAATGCTCACGGTGGCCCGGTCGTCGGGTTCCGGTTCGGCGGCGGCCGCCGGGACGGCCGACTCGGTGAGCGCGGCGCGGGCGGCGTCCGCGAATTCGCCTGCGGTGGCGTACCGTTCGGCCGGATTCTTGGCCAGACCCTGCGCGACGACCCGGTCGAGGGCCGCGGGGACGTCGGGGGAGCGCTTGGACGGCGGTTCCGGCACTCGCTCCAGATGGGCGCGCATGAGCTGCGCGGGGTTCTTGACCCGGAAAGGCCGCTCCCCGGTGAGGCATTCGTAGAGGACGCACGCCAGCGAGTAGACGTCCGAGCGGACCGAGACGGTGCCGTCGAAGCGTTCGGGCGCCATGTAGGCGGGCGTGCCCACCAGCATGCCGGCCTGGGTGATGGCGGTCTGCCCGTCCTGCAGCGCCGTGCCGAAGTCGATCAGATAGGCGACGTCGTCGGGCGCCACGATGATGTTCTGCGGTTTGACGTCGCGGTGCACCAGCCCGGCGGCATGGGCCTCGTCGAGGGCGCGGGCGACCTGCGCGATCAGCCCGACGGCCGCGTCCGGGGCCATCGGCCCCTCCCATTCGAGCAGGGCTTCGATATCGAGGCCGTCGACGAACTCGGACTCGATGAACAGTCGCCCCTCGAGCTCGCCGTAGGTGTGCACCGCGACCACGTGGGGTCCGTGCAGCATCGAAGCGGCCCGCGCTTCTCGTTCGAACCGTTCCCGGTATTCGGGGTCGGCGGTCAGCACGGGCGCCAGCAGCTTCAGCGCGACGGTGCGATCCGTCGCGGTGTCGTGGGCACGCCACACTTCCGCCGACCCGCCGCTGCCGAGCAGTTCGTCGAGGCGGTATCGGCCCAGATAGCCATCCCCCAACGGAGTTCCTCTCGTCACACTGGGGGACTACCATAGCGAACCGAATTTATTTCACCCGCGCCGCACGCGGGTGGCGGGTCATGCGGTCTGCAGCACCCCGCGGGCGGCTTCCCGCGCCAGCAGGCGGTCGCGCTGCTCCTCGAACTTGACGACGTCCTTGCCCAGTTTCTCCATGTACGCGGCCAGCTTCTCGCGCGCCTGCTCACCGGCCGGCCCGAAGTCGTTGCGCTCGAAGACGTTCCAGTTCTTGAGCACCGGTGCGACCACCTCGTCGAGGTGCTGGCGCAGGTCGTAGATGCCGTGCTTGGCCATCAGCGCGCCGTTGCGGCGGAAGTTGGGCATGCCCGATCCGGGCATGACGAAACCGGTGAGCACCCGGGTGATGGCGTCGATCGCCTGATCCGGCACCAGGTCCAGGCCCGCGCCGCAGAGGGTGCGGTAGAAGATCATGTGCAGGTTCTCGTCGGCGGCGATGCGCTGCAGCATGCGGTCGGCGATGGGGTCGTCGCAGACGCGGCCGGTATTGCGGTGGGAGACGCGGGTGGCCAGCTCCTGGAACGTCACATACGCGACATTGTCGAGGAAACCGCCCCACTCGTCGGGCGACTGCGCGCCACCGGTCATGTGGATCATGCGGGCCTGCTCGAGCGCCACCGGGTCCACGCCGCGGGTCACCACCAGGTAGTCGCGCATGACGATGCCGTGGCGGTTCTCCTCGGCGGTCCAGCGGCCCACCCAGGTGCCCCAGGCGCCGTCCTGGGAGAAGTTCTCGGAGATTTCCCGGTGATACGAGGGCAGGTTGTCCTCGGTGAGCAGATTGGTGATCATCGAGACCTTGGCGACCTCGGACAGCGTGGACTGCGACGGATCCCAGTCCGCACCACCCATGGCGGCGAAATTACGGCCCTGGTCCCACGGCACGTAATCGTGCGGGTGCCAATCCTTGGCCATCGACAGATGCCGGTTCAGGTTCTCTTCGGCAACGGGTTCGAGCTCGCGGAGTATCTGGTATTGCGTCAACTCTCGGGTCACACACGCCTCCTGTGTCTTGCACACCGGGTGGAGCCTGCTGATGACGAACGGCAAACGCGTGCCGACGATGCTACCGGCAACCGCACGATTGTGCCCCGGTCCCCGGAGCCGCGTGAGGCATTCCGGCATCTCGGCGGGATAGGGTTTCGGCATGGGTTATCCGGAGGAGGCACTGGCCCCCGAAGAAGTGCTGCTCCTACATCGCCATCCGCATTGGAAGATGTTGTTCTGGCCCGCTGTGACTTTCATCCTGATCACGGCTTTGGCCGGATTCGGCGCCGGGGTGGCGGCGCGCAATACCGAGGACGGCCTTCGAACCGGCCTGCTCCTCGGCATTCTCGCGCTGTGGGCGGGGATCGTGCTGTGGCGCAGCGTCGCTCCGCTGATCCGATGGAAGTCGACGCATTTCATCGTGACCGATCGGCGGGTACTGATCCGGCAGGGCGTGCTCACCCACACCGGCATCGACATTCCGATGAACCGGATCTCGAATGTGCAGTTCCGCCATGGGTTGTTCGACCGCATGCTGGGCACCGGCACCCTGATCATCGGGTCGGCGTCCGAGGATCCGCTGGAGTACGACGACATTCCGCACGTGCAGCGGGTGCACAACCTGCTCTACCACCAGGTCTTCGATGTGGTGCAGAAGAATCCGAACGGCGGCGGCTTCTAGGGTTCCGCCGGTGCGTACCCGTAGGCTGATGCCGTGACCGCAGTTTTGCTGGCCGAAGACGACGAGGCCATCGCCGCGCCGCTGTCGCGGGCGCTGGGCCGTGAGGGCTATTCGGTGACCGTGGAGAGTTATGGTCCCGCGGTGCTCGAGCGGGCTCTCGAGGGCGGTCACGACCTGCTCATCCTGGATCTCGGGCTACCCGGCATGGACGGGCTCGAGGTGTGCCGTCAGGTGCGGGCCCGCGGCGCGGAGCTGGCGGTGCTCATGCTGACCGCGCGCACCGACGAGGTGGACTTCGTGGTCGGCCTGGACGCGGGCGCCGACGACTATGTGGGCAAGCCGTTCCGGCTGGCCGAACTGCTGGCCCGGGTGCGGGCGCTGTTGCGCCGCAGCGGAATCGGCGACGAGGCGGTCGAGGTCGGCGGTATCCGGCTGGAGCCGGCGGCGCGCCGGGTGCTGGTGAACGGCATCGAGGTGAACCTCGCCAACAAGGAGTACGAGCTGCTGAAGGTGCTCATCGACCGCGCCGGGCAGGTGGTCTCGCGCGAGACCATCCTGCGCGAGGTGTGGGGGGACGCGGATCTGCGCGGCTCCAAGACCCTGGACATGCACATGTCGTGGCTGCGCCGCAAGATCGGTGACGAGGGTCCGGTGGCCGAGCGGCGTATCGTGACCGTGCGCGGCGTAGGCTTCCGCTTCAATACCGACTAGCCGTTCGACATCTCTGCCGATGTGATCTTTGTGCTGTTCCGTGCGCATGTGAACCCCGAAGCCCTGGCGAAGCGAGGCATCTCGACGATGAGACGCAGGATCCTGCTGTCCATGGTGGCCGCGCTGACCCTCACCACCCTGGTTCTCGGTGTGCCGCTGGCGTTCACGGCCTGGAAGTGGGTCGAGGACATCAGCCGCAACGAACTGCGCAATCGGCTGAACAGCATCTCCGAAGAGGTGATGCGGCAGGAGCACGACGGCATGGTGTACGGCGAACTGGACACCAAGGCGGTGCGGCTGCTGATCCCGGCCAACGGCAAGCTGACCATCATCTATCCGACCCAGTCGGAGAACAACAAGAAGATCGACATCGGCGCGGAGACGGTGGCCGATCCGCTGGCCGAGTCCTGGTCGATGGGCATCAACGGCTCGCTGCGCCTCGAGATCCCCTCCGCCCCCATGCATTCCATGCAGCGGCAGGCGCTCGGCGCGGTGCTGGGCCTGGTGCTCATCTCGCTGGGCGCGGGCATCGCGGTGGCGGTGGTGACCGCGCGCCGGGTGGCCGACCCGCTGCGGGACGTGGCCGCCCGCGCGGCCCGGCTGGCCATGGGCGACTTCCGCGCCGACCCGCGCAGGCACGGCATCACCGAACTGGATCGCGTCTCCGACGTGCTGGATTCGGCCACCGTGGAGATCGCGGGCCGGCTGCAACGCGAACACGCCCTGGTCGCCGACGTCTCACATCAGCTGCGCAGCCGGCTCACCGCGGTGCGGCTGCGCCTGGACGAACTGTCCGCGCACGCCGATCCGGCCGTGGTGCACGAGGCGGAAGAGGCCATGGCGCAGGTGGATCGGCTCACCGACGCCATCGACGAACTGGTCCGCGCCTCCCGCGACGAGGGCGCGGCCGAACGCGACCCGCTGCCCGTGGTGGCCGAATTGCGCAGTGTCGTAGCGGAATGGCGGCATCCCTTCGCCGAGGCCGGACGCAAACTGGTGCTGCTCGGCGACCCGACCCTGAAGGCGCCGGTGACCGGTTCGCGCCTGCGGGAGGCGCTGGCCGTGCTGGTCGACAACGCGCTCATGCACGGCGGCGGCACCTGTACGGTGTCGGTGCGCACGGTGGCGGGCCGCATGGACGACAGCGAACCGCTGGTGGTGGTGGAGGTCGCCGACGAGGGCGACGGGGTGCGAGATGAGCTGGCGCCGCACATCTTCGACCGCGGCTTCTCGGCGGCGGGGTCCACCGGTGTGGGGCTGGCCCTGGCCCGCGCGCTCATCGAGGCCGACGGCGGGCGACTGGAACTGCAGCGCCGCCGCCCCGCCCTGTTCGCGGTGTTCCTCGGCTCCTCGGGGGTGGCGTCGCGGCCGATCCCGGTGGGCACCGAGCCGCGTTGATTCTTCTATCGGTTCTCTAACTCTTCGTTATCCGGCCCTGAGAACTCGGTTCCTACGTTGGGTCCGGTCATCAGGAACCGACGAGCGATCGTCGACGAAGAACAGGAGATCCCATGCCCACGTTCACCGTTCGCCGCACCGTGACCGCCGGAGTGGTCGGGGCGGCCGCCCTGACCGTGCTGGCCCTGCCCGCCACCGCCACCGCGGACACCCCCGATTCGATTGCCGGACCGGCGGATACGGGCAGTGCGGGCCCCGCCCTCGCCACCCAGCCCGCCGTGCCGCTCGAGCCGGGTCTGCCCGCCCTGCCGGGCACCCCGTCCGAGCCGGGCATGGTGATCATCAAGGACCGCGACGGCAATGTCACTGTGCGCCGGCTCCAGCCCGGTGAGCCGATCGGCCCGGGCGTGCCCGCCTTCCCGGCGCAGCCGGGCGCGCACTTCCCGGGCGGTCCGGTGGTGACGGTGCCGGACGGTCACGCGCCGTCCGACACCATCATGATCGACCCGGTTCGCTGATCGGGTTCTCTCAGTCCGCGCCCGTATCGTCTGATCCCATGACGGGTCCCCGGATTCTGATCGTGGATGACGACGCCAGGGTGCTGGCCTCGGTGGCGCGGGGGCTCCGGATGTCCGGTTTCGAGGTCGAGACCGCGGCGGACGGGGCCGCCGCGCTGCGCCACATCACCACCGATGCCCCGCAGGCCGTGCTGCTGGACCTGAACATGCCGAATCTGGACGGGGTGGGTGTGGTCACGGCCCTGCGCGCGCTCGGCAACGACATCCCGATCTGCGTGCTCAGCGCCCGCGCGGAGGTCACCGACCGCATCGACGCGCTCGAAGCCGGGGCCGACGACTACCTCACCAAACCCTTCGACCTCGGTGAGCTGGTGGCCCGGTTGCGCGCCATGCTGCGCCGGGCGCCCGCGCCCGCGCACGTCGCCGACGATCGGATCGTGGTGGGCCCGTTGACCGTGCTGCCGGGCGCGCGGCGGGCCTCCATCGACGGCCGTCCCCTCGACCTGACCAAACGCGAATTCGATCTGCTCGCCGCGCTGGCCTCGGCGCCCGGGCAGGTCTTCTCGCGGGCCCAGCTGCTGGATCGAGTGTGGGGCTACGACTTCGAAACCCAGACCAAGGTGGTCGATGTGTTCGTCTCCTACCTGCGCCGCAAGCTCGAGGACACCGGCTGCCCGCGCCTGATCCACACCGTGCGCGGCGTCGGATTCGTCCTGCGGACCGAGCCGTGATCCGCAGACCGCGGCTGCGCGGCCGGGTGGCACTGTCCCTGCGCGGTCGGGTGGCACTGTCCCTGCGCGGTCGGGTGGCACTGTCCCTGCGCGCCCGGGTGGCGCTGGCCAGTGCGGCGACGGCCGCGGTGGTGGTGGCGGTCATGTCGGTGGTGCTGTTCGCGTTCGCGCCCGCCGAGGCGTCGAATCAGGTGGGCCGCATCGTGAGTGCGATCGCGCTGGCCCCCGCCGACACCGTGCACCCGCCGGAACCGGGTGTTCCCGCGCAACCGCTCCCGGGCACTCCGGCGCGAATGCCGACCGCCTTGCCCGCGCTGCCGACCTCCCCGTCGCCGGGCCTGCTCATCACCCGCATCGATCCGGGCAATCCGAATGCGGAGTTCTCGCGCACCGTGGCCTTGAACGGCGAGCCGGTCGCGCTGACCGTCCCCACCGCGGTCGCCTCGGATTCGGCCACCCGGCAACGCATCCGGATCGTGCTGATCGGCGTCGCCGGGGTGGCGCTGGCGGCGGTGCTGGGCTGGCTGGCCGCGCATCGCGCGGTGGTCCCGCTGCGCCGGTTGACCGCCGCGACGGCCGGGCTCGGCGAGGGCCTGGCGGTGCAGACCCCGCGCCACCCGGTGGCCAGTGAGACAACGGAATTGGCGCAGGCCATGAACACCATGCTGGGCCGCATCGCCACCGAGCGCCGGCACACCGACGAGGCATTGGTCACCGCCCGCGATTTCGCCGCCACCGCCGCCCACGAACTACGCACCCCGCTGACCGCCATGCGCACCGATCTCCAGGTGCTGCGGTCCATGCCGCTCTCGGAGAGCGAACGCGCGGAGATCCTCGACGACGTGCTGAGTGCGCAGAGTTCGGTCGAGGCCACGCTGCACGCGCTGGAACGACTCGCGGTGGGCGATCTCACCACCGAATCCGATTGGGCGGATCTCGATCTGGGGGAGGTGGTCGACCAGGTGGTGGACGATGCCCGGCGGCAGTATCCCGGGGTGACCATCGTGGCCGACGCGGTCGAGCCGATCCGCCTGCGCGGCCTGGCCGCGGGCCTGCGCTCGGTCGTCGACAATGCCGTCACCAATGCGGTCCGGCACGGCGCGGCCGATCGCGTCGAGATCGCGGCGCGCTCCGAGGGCGATGTCGCGATCCTCACCATCGACGACAATGGCGGCGGCATCCCCGTCGCGGATCGCGAGCGTGTTTTCGAACGCTTCTATCGGTCGAGTGTGACCCCGGGCAGTGGGCTGGGTCTCGCGCTGGTCCTTCAGCAGGCCCGCTTACACGGTGGAACCGCGACAATCGGGGAAAGTCCGGCAGGCGGCGTCCGCCTGACCGTCACGCTCAGCTGTGACCCAGCTGCTCTTCGTTGACCAGGTCCTCGAATTCGTCCTGGAGTTCCTGCATTTCGTCCGGGAAGACCCACTTCTTCATGGACCAGAATCGGAATGCCATTTGCAGCAGGTTGCCGACGATGAAGGCGCTGAAGAAGTCCGCGATGTTCTCGACGGTGAAACTCACATTGGGCTGGCGGAGGTCGAACACGTAGCTCGACACCCACAGCGGTAGCGCGGCCAGGCCGACGCCGATACCGCTGACCAGGAAGAACAACAGCGCTTCGTGGTGCTTCTCGCGACCACCGCGCTTGTCGAACGTCCATTCCCGGTTGAGGATGTAGGACACGATGACCGCGACGATGCCCGACATGATGCGGGCCACCGTGGGCTTGGTGTCCATGATCGTCCATTTCAGGACGTAGAAGATTCCGAGGTCGATGACGAACGTGGTCGCACCGACAATCGCGAACTTCAGGAGTTCGTAATGGCGGTCCGCGAGGTCCCGCAGCGGCGCGGGCAGGCGATTGACCACTTCATCGACAAATGACACGGTGCGAGTCTACGTCTCTGGACTCGGCTGTGTCGGGCCGGTACAAATCGGGGCAGCGACCCTTCGGGAGACTCGCCGATACCTGTCCCGCGACCCGCGGGGGAGCCGCCGGTGGGTGTCATGACAACATAGTGCAGCGTGAGCGCCCGTTCCTTCGATACCTCCGCGATGCCCACCGTCACCATGATCGGCGGCGGCCAGCTCGCGCGCATGACCCACCAGGCGGCCATCGCGCTGGGCCAGCGGCTGCGCGTGCTCGCCGAACGGCCCGACGACCCGGCCGCGCAGGTCACCCCGGACGTCGTGCTCGGCAGCCACCACGATCTGGCCGCGCTGCGCAAGGCCGCGGTCGGCTCGCACGCGCTGACCTTCGACCATGAGCACGTGCCCACCGAGCACCTCGAGGCGCTGATCGCCGAGGGCGTGAACGTGCAGCCGCGGCCGCAGGCGCTGATCTTCGCGCAGGACAAGCTGCGCATGCGTCGCAGGCTCGCCGAGCTGGATGTGCCGATCCCGGCCTACACCGAGGTGAACTCGGTCGCCGACGCCGTCGCCTTCGCCGACGAGCACGGCTGGCCCTTCGTGCTGAAGGCGGTGCGCGGCGGCTACGACGGCCGCGGCGTCTGGATGCCCGCCGACGCCGCCGAGGCCACCCCGATTATCGAGGACCAGCTGGCGCACGGGGTCGCGCTGATGGCCGAGGCCAAGGTGGATCTGAAGCGTGAACTGTCGGCCATGGTGGCGCGGTCCCCGTTCGGCCAGGCCGCGGCCTGGCCGGTGGTCGAGACCGTGCAGCGCGACGGCCAGTGCGCGGTCGTGATCGCGCCCGCCCAGAACCTGTCGTCGGCGAAGGCCACCGAGGCCGAGGCGCTGGCCCTGCGGCTGGCCGCCGAGCTAGGCGTCACCGGCGCCATGGCGGTGGAGCTGTTCGAGACCCACTCCGGCGAGCTGCTCGTCAACGAGCTGGCCATGCGTCCGCACAACTCCGGCCACTGGGGCATGGACGGCGCCTGCACCGGCCAGTTCGAGCAGCACGTGCGCGCGGTCCTGGACTACCCGCTGGGCAGCACCAAGCCGCTGGCCCCGGTCACCGTGATGGCGAACATCCTGGGCGCGCCCGAAGCCCCCGAGATGTCGATGGACGAACGCCTGCACCATCTTTCGGCCCGCCTCCCCGAGGCCAAGGTGCACCTCTACGGCAAGGGCGAACGCCCCGACCGCAAGATCGGCCACATCAATGTCCTCGGCGACGACGTCGCCGAGGCCCGGGAGAAAGCCGAGCGCGCGGCGCACTGGATGTCGCACGCGATCTGGACCGACGGATGGGATCCGCACCATGACTGACACCGCCCAGGTTGGCCTCATCATGGGGTCGGACTCCGACTGGCCCACCATGGAAGCCGCCGCGGAAGCGCTGGCCGAGTTCGGGATCCGCTTCGAGGTGGGCGTGGTCTCCGCGCACCGCACCCCGCAGCGCATGCTCGACTACGCCAAGACCGCCGCGGACCGCGGCATCAAGGTGATCATCGCCGGCGCGGGCGGCGCGGCGCACCTGCCGGGCATGGTCGCCTCGGCCACCCCGCTGCCGGTGATCGGCGTCCCGGTGCCGCTGAAGTACCTCGACGGCATGGACTCGCTGCTGTCGATCGTGCAGATGCCGGCCGGCGTGCCGGTCGCCACCGTCTCCATCGGCGGTGCGCGCAACGCGGGCCTGCTGGCGGCGCGCATCCTGGCCACCGCGAACCCCGAATTGCGTTCGCGCATGGAGCGATTCCAGGCCAATCTGGAAACCCTGGTCCTGGAGAAGGACGAAGCGCTGCGGACCAAACTGCTGGGCTGAGCCACCGGGCTCCCGCGCCGGGCTACCGTTGGCGGATGCCCAACGACCAGCCCGCGCGGCCGCGCGCCGACGCGGATTCGACCGAACGCCGATTGACGGTGGTGGACCAGGCGCTGCGGTTGTTCGCCGAGAAGGGTTACGAGGCAACGACGGTCGACGAGATCGCGGAGGCCGCGGGGATCTCGCGGCGCACCTTCTTCCGGCAGTTCCGGTCCAAGGAGGATGTGGTCTTCGCCGATCACGAGTCGCAGCTGGCGCAGGCGCGGGCCTTTCTGGAGGCCGCGCGCGGGGATGCCTGGGATGCCGTGTGCGAGGCCGTGGTCGAGGTGTTCGAGCGGTTCACGCAGTGGCGTGACCTCGCGGCCCGCCGCTACGGGGTGGTGCGGCAGGTGCCGACCCTGCGCGAGCGCGAGATCGTGACGGTGTTCCGCTACGAGCGGTTGTTCACCGATTACCTGCGCCGGACGCTGCCCGGGACTTCGGATCTGGCGCTGGTGCAGTTCACCGCCGCGGTGACGGCGACCCACAACTATCTGCTGCGCCGCATGGTGCGCGGCGAG
Source organism: Nocardia sp. NPDC059764 (assembly GCF_042732555.1). Taxonomy (NCBI): domain Bacteria; kingdom Bacillati; phylum Actinomycetota; class Actinomycetes; order Mycobacteriales; family Nocardiaceae; genus Nocardia; species Nocardia sp. NPDC059764. Next base: position 49,800 of record NZ_JBHWHH010000015.1, on the reverse strand, counting down.
TCCGCGGCCAGTCCGGAGGATCTGCGGTCGGCCCTGGCGGCGATCCCGCGTGGGGGAGCGGGCCGCGAGGCCGCGGCGGGTTCGGATCAGATGGTGGTGGCGGTGTTCCCCCGCGATCTGGCGCCTCGGCAGGTCGCGGACCTGCTGGCCCGTCGTCTCGATACGCTGTGAAGTAACCGCTGTGGGGTATTTGACACTGCGTGCCACAGTTTTGTGAGGAAGTACCCGCACGTGGCCGCGATATCGCGGCGTATACTCGGCTTCAAATGGCACTGAGTGCCGCATAAGTTGGCGACGACCAGGAGACAACCCCATGGCGGGCAACCCCGATTTCAACCTGTTCCAGCTCGAGGACTTCCACCATGAGCTGCGCGAGGCCATCCGCGGCCTGTGTGAGAAGGAGATCGCCCCCTACGCGAAGGACGTGGACGGCAACGCCCGCTTCCCCGAGGAGGCGCTGACCGCCCTCAACGCGGCCGGCTTCAACGCCGTGCACGTGCCCGAGGCGTACGGCGGCCAGGGCGCCGACTCGGTCGCCACCTGCATCGTGATCGAGGAAGTGGCCCGCGTCTGCGGTTCCTCCTCGCTGATCCCCGCCGTCAACAAGCTCGGCACCATGGGCCTGATCCTGAACGGTTCCGAGGAGCTCAAGACCAAGGTGCTCGCCGACATCGTCGCGGGCAAGATGGCCTCCTACGCGCTGTCCGAGCGTGAGGCCGGCTCCGACGCCGCCTCCATGCGCACCCGCGCCCGTCAGGACGGCGACGGCTGGATCATCAACGGCTCCAAGTGCTGGATCACCAACGGCGGCAAGTCCGACTGGTACACCGTCATGGCCGTGACCGACGCCGACAAGGGCGCCAACGGCATCTCCTCGTTCATGGTCCACAAGGACGACGAGGGCTTCGTGGTCGGCCCGCTCGAGCACAAGCTGGGCATCAAGGGTTCCCCGACCGCCGAGCTGTACTTCGAGAACTGCAAGGTTCCGGGCGACCGCATCGTCGGCGAGCCGGGCACCGGTTTCAAGACCGCGCTGCAGACCCTGGACCACACCCGCCCGACCATCGGCGCGCAGGCCGTGGGTCTGGCGCAGGGCGCGCTGGACGCCGCGATCGCCTACACCAAGGACCGCAAGCAGTTCGGCAAGGCCATCGCCGACTTCCAGAACACCCAGTTCATGCTGGCCGACATGGCCATGAAGGTCGAGGCCGCCCGCCTGATGGTCTACACCTCGGCCGCGCGCGCCGAGCGTGGCGAGAAGAACCTGGGCTTCATCTCCGCGGCCGCCAAGTGCTTCGCCTCGGATGTGGCCATGGAGGTCACCACCAACGCCGTCCAGCTCTTCGGTGGCGCCGGCTACACCACCGACTTCCCGGTGGAGCGCATGATGCGCGACGCCAAGATCACCCAGATCTACGAGGGCACCAACCAGATCCAGCGTCTGGTCATGTCCCGCCAGATCCTGCGCTGATTCCTTTTCCGGACGGCGTGACGAACACCCGGAGGCGGCACCGACTTTCGTTCGGGCCGCCTCCGGTCGCTTCGGTCCAGGGTTGGGCTGGACCGAAGTTCGCGTCTGGAGGATTGTGTCTCCCGAGTTGTCGAAAACCCCTGTATCGAGGGGGTTCCGGGACATTGACCCGCCTGGTGAAAGTAAATACTTCACACAGCATGGAATCTGCTGTGAATCGCTGTGGACGAATCAGCGGTTGCCCGGATGACGCGCGGGATCGCGGCACGTCGAAAACTCTTCAATAGCTGCAGAATTGCTCCGGGAAACGGTTCGCCCTCGATGTGCGGCAGGGGGGTTCGCCAGGGCTTTTCTTTCCCGCTTCCTCAGGTGAAGCACGGATTCGGGGGCTGTTCGGGCCGGGATGCTGGGGGCACTATGGAGCCATGTCCGGAGTCGAAATCAACGACACCTTCGTGCGGCGGACACTGGCCGATGGGCGGGTGGAAGAGGTCGCGTGGACGGAACTGGCGGAAGTGCGCATCATCACCGCGGCGGACGGGCCGTTCGCCGGGGACGTGTTCTTCGTCCTCATCGGGTCGACCGGTAAGGGGTGCGTGGTGCCCTACTCGGCCGCCGACACCGTGTTCCTGACGAAGTTGCAGTCGTTGCCGGGGTTCGACGACGCGAAGGTGGGGGAGGCGATGGTGGGCAGCGCCGACCGGCATTTCCGGGTCTGGCAGCGGCGGCACCATCGCGCCAACTAGCGAATCAGGCCACCAGGTCGGCGTATTCGGGGTGCTCGCCGATGTACTTCTCCACATACCAGCAGGTGGGGATGATCGAGAAGCCCTCGGTGCGGGCGTCCCGCAACGCGTACTCCACCACCTGCGCGGCCACGCCGCGGCCCCGGAACTCGGGAAAGGTCATGGTGTGCTGGATATCGCGGACCTTGACGTCGCCGTCGACCCGCTCCGCGTAGTCGGCGTAGCCCGCGAGCGTGCCGTCGAGGTAGATCTCGTAGCGGGTCGCGTCGGCATTGTGTTCCAGCGTGGTGCTCATGACCTGTGTGAACTCCCTTGTGATGCGGATTGTTCCGGCGGGGCGGTCACAGCACCGCACCCGGATTGAGTATCCCGTTCGGATCCAGCGCATCCTTGATCCGCCGGGTGAGACCCATCACATCGGGGCCGAGCTGGTCGGGCAGCCACGGTTTCTTCAGGCGGCCGACACCGTGTTCACCGGTGATGGTGCCGCCCAGGGCGATGGCCAGATCCATGATCTCGCCGAATGCCAGATACGCCCGTTCGGATTCTTCCGGGTCCGCCGGGTCGTGCACGATCAACGGATGGGTGTTGCCGTCGCCCGCGTGCGCGATGACGGAGATCAGAACCCGGCGGTTTGCCGCGATCTCCGCGATCCCGTTCACCAGGTCCCCCAGCCGGGGCAGCGGCACCCCGACATCCTCGAGCAGCAGCGGCCCCTTGCGCTCCACGGCGGGGATGGCGAATCGCCGTGCCGCGCAGAAGGCTTCGCCCTCCTCCTGGTCGTCGGTGCGGAAAGCCTCGGTGGCCCCGGCCTTCTCGCACGCCGCCAGCATGAGGTCGGCCTCGTGCCCGGCGTGCTCGCCCGGGGCGTCGGAGCGCGCCACCAGCAGCCCGGCCGCCTGCCGGTCGAGTCCCATCCGCAGCTCGTCCTCGACGGCGTTGATGGCCACCGAATCCATGAATTCCAGCATGGAGGGCCGCAATTGGCCGGTGATGGCCAGGATGGCGTCGGTGGCGGCGGTGAGTGTCGGGAAGCTCGCCACCACCGTGGACTGCGGCGGTTGCGCGGGCAGCAGCCGCAGGGTCAGTTCGGTGATGACGCCTAGCGTCCCCTCGCTGCCCACGAACAGTTTGGTCAGCGACAGGCCCGCGGAGTCCTTGAGTCGCGGCCCGCCCAGCCGCACCGCGGTCCCGTCGGCCAGCACCACCTCCATGCCGAGCACGTAATCGGTTGTGACCCCGTACTTCACGCAGCACAGGCCGCCCGCGTTGGTGGCCGCGTTGCCGCCGATGGTGCAGATCTCGAAGGAGGAGGGGTCCGGCGGATACCAGAGCCCCTTCGCGGCGACGGCCCGCTTCACCTCGGCATTGAGCAGTCCCGGCTGCACCACCGCGGTCCGCGTCACGGTGTCGACGCTGATCTCGCGCATCTTCTCGGTGCTCAGCAGCAGCGCCCCGTCCTGGGCGGTGGCCCCGCCGGAGAGCCCGGTGCCGGCCCCGCGCGGCACGATCGGCACCCGATGCTCGGCGGCCCACCGCACGGTGGCCGCGACCTGCGCGGTGGTGAGCGGTCGCACCAGCGCGAGCGCTGTCCCGGCATCCGGATCCAGCGCCCGGTCCTGCCGATAACCGCCCAGCACATCCGGATCGGTCACCACCATGCCCGCGGGAAGGAGAGCCCGGAGACCGTCGATATCGGAGATTTGGCCCGTCACGGTTCCGAACCTACGCGGTCGGGCGGGCACCGGGGCGGAACCGGACATTCCCGCGCAGTACACTGCCGCGGTGTCCGATGCCAAGCTCGAAATCCACATGCTGCACGACCGCGTCATGGTCAAACTCAGCCCCGAGGCGGGCGAGCGGCGCAGCAGTGGCGGCATCCTCATTCCCGCCACCGCCCAGGTCGCCAAGCGCCTGTCCTGGGGTGAGGTGTGCGGCGTCGGGTCGCACGTGCGCGCGGTGAGCGTGGGCGATCAGGTGCTGTTCAGCGCCGATGACCAGTTCGAGGTGGAGATCCAGGCGCAGGCGTATTACGTACTGCGCGAACGTGATCTGCATGCCGTCGCCAACACCCACCCCGAACACGGCACCGGCCTGTATCTCTGATCAGACCGTTTTGACGATGCCGCCGTCGATGACGTAGTCGGCGCCGTTGATGATGGCGGCTTGCTCGGAGGCCAGGAAGGTCACCAGCGCGGCGACTTCCCGGGCTTCGGCGATCCGCCCCGCGGCGATATTGAACTGGGTGGGCATGGCCGCCAGGAAGTCTTCCTGCGCAAGGCCGTTGGCCGCGGAGAGGCGGGCTCCGAGGCTGTCGGGTCCGCGCCAGATGTCGGTGCCGACCGGTCCCGGTGAGACGGTGTTGACGCGGACGCCCTGCGGGCCGAACTCCTCGCTGAGTCGCTTGCCGAACGTGGTGAGCGCGGCTTTGGCCTCGCTGTAGCCGGCCGGTCCGACCGCGGGCAGGCGGGAGTTGATCGAGGAGACGGTGACGATCGCGCCCCGCCGTTCGATGATGCTGGGCAATGCCGCACGGGTGGTGGCGACGACACCGAACAGGTTGAGGTCGAACAGTTTGCGCCACTGGTCTTCCGGAATGTCGAGGAAGCCGCCCAGAGTCAGCTGATCGGCGTCACCGCCGCCGACATTGTTGACCAGGATATCGATTCCGCCGAGCTCGGCCAGCGCCGTCTCGACGGCGGCCAGTGCGCCCGCGGTGGTGCTCAGATCCGCGGAAACCGTGGCCGCCGCAACCTTTTCGAGTTCCGGGGTGATGGTGCGGGCGACGCCGGCGACCCGAACGCCTTCCTCGGCCAGTGCTTCGGCGACGGCGAGGCCGATGCCCCGGCTGGCGCCGGTGACGAGTGCGGTCTTGCCGTTCAGTCCGAGATCCATGATCGGTACCTTTCTTGAACTGTGGGTCAAAAACTGGGGTAAAAGAAAAGGCCGCAGGGCTGCGGCCCGGGGTCAGAGGGTGGACAGGGCGGTGTCGATGATCCGGTACAGCGTCTCCGCGTCCGAGACCTTCGTGGTGATGCGGAGTCCGCCAACGGTATTCATCAGGAACTCGCTGTACGCGCGGGCGTCGATCTCGGCCCGGACGTCGCCGTCGCGCTGCCCCTGCTCGATGCGGGCGATGAACGCCTCGACCATGTGCTCGACCGCGACGGCCACCGCGGTGGTCGCCTCGGTGTCGTGCCCGCCGAGTTCCATGGCGGTATTGGCCACCAGGCAGCCCCGTCGTACCGGTCGCCCCAGGTCGCTGTCCACGACCAGCCGCATCCAGGCCCGCAACCGTTCCTTGGTGGTGCCGGGCTGGTTCAGCACGTCGTTGGCGAGTTCGGTGCCCATCCGGTCGTAGCGGGCCACGCACAGGTCGAACAGTTCCCGTTTGCTTCCGAAGGCGTTGTAGAGACTGCCTTTCGCGACTCCGGTAGCGTCGGCGAGCTGTGCGGGCGAGGTGTTCGCGTACCCATGGGTCCAGAACGCGTCCATGGCGCGGTCCACCACTGTGTCCGCGTCGAAGCCGCGTGGTCTGCCCATGCGATCGAACCTAGCCGTTTTGAACCTGGAGGTCAATAACTATGGGACGCAAGCTGCTCGTCCGGGGCGCGCTCATCCTGGCCGGGCTGGTGCTGATCTCGACCGGTCTGTACGTGCTCATGAACTCCCGCACCTACCAGGTGGCCGGACGCCTGGTCTCCCGAGTCGACACCACCGAGAAGGTCGTCGCCCTCACCCTCGACGACGGCCCCACCGAGCGCACCCCCGAGATCCTTCAGGCGCTGTCCGACGCGGGCATCTCCGCCACCTTCTATCTCATCGGCAGTGAACTGGCCGCCCATCCGGACGAGGGTCGCGCCATCGCCGATTCCGGCCACGAGATCGGCAACCACACCTACCACCACGAACGCATGATCTTCGTGACCCCCGGGTTCGTCCGCGACGAGGTTGAGCGCACCGACGCTGAGATCGCGAAAACCGGCTACCGCGGCCCGATCACCTTCCGCCCGCCCAACGGCAAGAAACTGATCGCCCTCCCGTGGTACCTGGCCAAACACAGCCGCACCACCGTCACCTGGGACGTCGAACCCGACTCCGGCAAGACCCCTACCACCGACGAGATCGTCACCGAAACCCTGGCGACCGTCCGCCCCGGCTCGATCATTCTGCTGCACACCATGTATCCGGCGGGCGACCCCTCCCTCGCCGCGATCCCCCTGATCGCCCAGGCCCTGCACGATCGGGGCTACCGCTTCGTCACCGTCTCCCAGCTGATCGACAAGTCCTGAAACGTCAACGGCCCGCATTCCTTCCGGGATGCGGGCCGTCGCGATGGAGTCGCGGTTACAGCGCCTTCAGTTCCTCGGTGACCGCACCGACGGACTTCTTGGCGTCGCCGAACAGCATGGAGGTGTGGTCGGCGTAGAACAGCGGGTTGTCGATGCCGGCGAAGCCGGAGTTCATCGAGCGCTTGAGCACGATGACCGACTTGGCCTGGTCGACGTTGAGCACCGGCATGCCGTAGATCGGGGACGTGGAGTCCTCGCGGGCGGCCGGGTTGGTGACGTCGTTGGCGCCGATGACCAGGGCGACATCGGTGCGGCTGAATTCGCCGTTGATGTCGTCCATTTCCTTCATGGCGTCGTAGGAGACCTCGGCCTCGGCCAGCAGCACGTTCATGTGGCCGGGCATACGACCGGCGACCGGGTGGATGGCGTACTTGACCTCGACGCCCTTGGCCTCGAGCAGGGCCGCCATCTCCTTGACCGCGTGCTGGGCCTGGGCCACGGCCATGCCGTAACCCGGGACCACGATGACCTGGTTGGCGTAGGCCATCTGGATCGCGGCGTCGGCGGCGGAGGTGGCCTTGGCCTGCTTCTGCTCGCCGCTGCCGGACGCGCCGGGAGCCGTTCCGCCGCCACCGAATCCACCGGCGACGATCGCGGGGATGGACCGGTTCATGGCCTTGGCCATCAGGTTGGTCAGGATGGTGCCGGACGCGCCGACGATCATGCCCGCCACGATCATGGCGGTGTTGTTCAGCGCCAGACCCGCGGCCGCGGCCGACAGACCGGTGAGGGCGTTGAGCAGCGAGATCACCACGGGCATGTCCGCGCCGCCGATGGGCAGCACGACCATCAGGCCGAGGATGCCGGCCAGCACCAGCAGGCCGATCATCCAGTACTGCGGCACACCGTCATTGGTGGCGCCGATGCCGATGACCACGGCCGCGGCGATGGCGCCCGCGAGCAGCAGCAGGTTCAGCGGCTGCTGCAGGCGGCCCACGGTGATCGGGCGGCCGGACAGCAGTTCCTGCAGCTTCGCGAACGCGATGCAGGAGCCCCAGAACGAGACCGAGCCGATGATGGCGGCGAACAGCGAGGCGATCACGATGTGCACCGACGGCTGCTCGTGCACCTGGGAGAAGCCCTTGGTGTCGAGGAACTCGGCCCACGCGATGAGCGCGACCGTGCCACCGCCGACGCCGTTGAACGCGGCGACGAGCTGCGGCATGGCGGTCATCTTGGTGAACTTGGCGGGCGGCACGCCCAGGCCGATGCCGACCACCAGACCGGCGACGATCAGGATCCAGTTGTTGGTGTGCCGGATGGAGATGAGCGTCGCGACGACCGCGATGCCCATGCCGACCGCGGCGATCCAGTTGCCGCGCACCGCGGTCTTGGGGCCGGTGAGGCCCATCAGACCGTAGATGAACAGCGCGAACGCGGCGATGTAGAGAACGTTGACCAGATTGTCCATGGGGTTACTCGCCCGCCTTCTCTTGCGCAGCAGGCTTCTTCGCCTTGAACATGCCCAGCATGCGGTCGGTCACGACGAAACCGCCGATGACGTTCAGGGTTCCGAACACCACGGCCACGAACAGGATGATCTGCATCAGGACCGAGGGGTGCTCGATCTTGCCGAAGACCACCAGCGCGCCGAGCACCACGATGCCGTGAATGGCGTTGGTGCCCGACATCAGTGGCGTGTGCAGGGTATTGGGCACCTTGGAGATCACGGCGAAGCCGACGAACCCGGACAGCACCAGGATCGCGATGTTCGCCAACAATTCGGTGTACATCAGGCTTCCACCTTCTGAGGGCTCTGCTCGCTGCGCTCGCGCGTGACGCAGGAGTCCGCCAGCACCTGATCCTCGAAATCGGGTGCCAGCGCACCGTCCTTCAGCATCAGTTCGAGCAGGGCGGCAATGTTCTTGGAGTACAGCTCGCTGGCGTGCTCCGGCATGGTGGCCGGCAGGTTCAGCGGCGAGGCGATGGTGACGCCGTGGCGCACAACGGTTTTGCCGGGTTCGGTCAACTCGCAGTTACCGCCGGTCTCGCCGGCCAGGTCCACGATCACGCTGCCGGGCTTCATGCCCTCGACGGCGGCGGCGGTGACCAGGCGCGGGGCCGGGCGGCCGGGCACCAGCGCGGTGGTGATGACCACGTCGAAGCCCTTGATGGCGTCCTCGAGGGCCTGCTGCTGCTGAGCCTTCTCGTCGTCGGTGAGCTCGCGGGCGTACCCGCCCTCGCCGGCGGCGTCGATGCCGAGGTCGAGCCACTGCGCGCCGACCGAGCGCACCTGGTCGGCGACCTCGGGGCGAACGTCGTAACCGGTGGTACGGCCGCCGAGGCGCTTGGCGGTGGCCAGGGCCTGCAGACCGGCGACACCGACACCGAGGACCAGCACGGTGGCCGGCTTCACGGTGCCCGCGGCGGTGGTCAGCATGGGGAAGAATCGGGTGGATTCCGACGCGGCGAGCAGCACGGCCTTGTAGCCGGCGACATTCGCCTGGGAGGACAGCGCGTCCATGACCTGGGCGCGGGAGATGCGCGGAATCGCTTCCACGGCAAAGGCCTGCACGCCCGCGGTCTTCAGCGCACCGATCTTGGTGTCGGCGTTGCGGGGCGCGAGGAACCCGATGAGGGTCTGGCCCGGCGCGAGCTTGCCGATCTCGCCGTCATTGGGCGGCGCGACCTTCACGACGACGTCGGCGCTGTACGGATCGCCCAGCGTCGCACCGGCTTCGGTGTACGCCTCGTCCGGAATCAACGCGCCCAGACCGGCACCGGCCTCGACGATCACCTCGACACCCTGCTTCAGCAGGGCCGGAATGATCTTCGGCACCAATGCGACGCGTCGTTCGTCCGGGTTCGTCTCGCGAACCACTCCGACGCGCGCACCGCGGGGCGCAGCGGTCTGTGCGCTCTGCGTTGTGTCCACTTGTCAAACTTCCTTCTCGTGGTGAGTCCAGGCCACCTGTCGGTTCCAAGCCGTGTCACCGGTTGAACGGTGGTCCGAACTTACTGTGCAGTAAGTTCGTGAGAATTCTCGCAACTGTACCTGGTTCGCGGTGAGCGTAGCGGAGATGCCCATCACATGGTGTGGCGAGAAAACCGGACAACTCCGTGCTCGGCCGGGGTTCTCCCGGCGTCGAACACGATCGAATCCCTGATGCTACTGGTCAGTAGCTCTGGGTCCGGTTGTGCCCGTATCGAGGTCGAGTAGGGGGTGTCGCACATCACCTGTACGCCGTAATGTCTGCATGGTGAGTGGCTGCATCTTCTGCCGGATCGTCGCGGGCGACGCACCCGCGACCAAGATCTTCGAGGACGACCATCTGGTCGCCTTCCTCGACGTCCGGCCGATCACCCGGGGGCACACCCTGGTGATCCCCAAGCGGCACGCGACCGATCTCGACGAGCTCGACCCGGAGATGGGCGCCCACCTGTTCGGCTTCGGCCACCGCCTGGCCAAGTCCATGCGCCGAGCCGGCCTCACGGCCGACGGTGCGAATCTACTCATCAATGACGGCAAGGCCGCCTTCCAGACCGTTCATCACGTGCACCTGCACGTGATTCCCCGCCATCACGGCGACACCCTGCGCTTCGCGAAGGGCTTCGTGCTGCGCCGCCCACACGACACCGAGCGCACCGCCGCGGCACTGCGAGCCGGATTGGACCGGCTCGCCGACGAGGAGAGGGAGACCACCGCATGACCGACACGGTGCCGGACCGCGCCGAGATCACCGCGCTTTTATCCGACCAGTGGGACGCCCTCACCCGGCTGGTGGACGGGCTGGACGAAAACCGGTGGCGCACGCCGTCGCCGCTGCCCGGCTGGACGGTCTTCGACGTCCTGGCCCACGTGATCGGCACCGAATCGATGCTGCTGGGCGAGCCGACCCCCGACGCCGAGGTGTCCGGGGCGCACATCCGCAACGAGATCGGCACGCTGAACGAGAGGTGGATCGAGTCCCTGCGCCCGCTGGCCGGCGCGCAACTGCTGGACCGCTTCCTCGACGTGACCGGTCGCCGGGTGAAGGCGCTCGAGCAGACCACCGACGAGATGTGGGGCGGATTCGTCCCGACGCCGGTGGGCATGGCGCCCTACGGCCGGTTCATGCGCATCCGCCTGTTCGACTGCTGGATGCATGAGCACGACATCGCCGACGCCCTGGGCGTGGCGGTCGAGGAGGGCGGCAGCCGCGGCGCGGTCGCCTATACCGAACTGCTGACCACACTCGGCCGGGCCGCGGTGAAAGGCGCGGGCGCGCCGGACGGTTCGCGCATCACCTTCGAGCTGACCGGTCCGGTGCCGCAGACCTTGCATGTGGCGGTCGTAGTCGGGCGGGCGAGCCTGGTCGGGACCCTGGACGGTCCGGCCACGACCGTGGTGACCATGGACTCCGGCCTGTTCGCCCGCTTGCGCGGGGGCCGCACCACCGCGGACGCGCACGCGGGGGAGATCTCCATCGCCGGTGACATCGACCTCGGCAACCGCCTGGTCCGCACTCTCGCCTTCACCATCTGACGTGCGACTGTTCCTGTCCAGCTACCGTTTCGGCGCACACCAGCAGCGGTTGCTCGAACTGACCGGTGCGCCCGGCCGGGTGGCCGTCATCGCCAATGCCTGCGATGCCTGGCCCTCGGCCTGGCAGAGCGCCGTCACCAGCGATCTGGTTCCGCTGCGCCGCTTGGGTTTCCAGCCCGAAGTCGTCGACCTGCGCCAGTATGTCGGCCGCCCGGCCGAGGTAGAGCAGCGGCTGCGCGACTATCCGATGGTGTGGGTGCGCGGCGGCAATACCTTCGTGCTGCGCGCCCAATTCGCGCGCAGCGGAGCCGATCTCGCCCTGATGAAACTGCTCGCGGAGGATGCCCTGGTCTACGCGGGCTACAGCGCGGGGGCCTGCGTCATGACCCCCGACCTGCACGGCATCGAAGCCATGGACGACCCGGAGGAAGTCCGCACCGCCTGCGGTGTGGAAGCTCGCTGGGACGGCCTCGGTTTGGTCGATCACCGCATCGTCCCGCACCTGGACTCACCGACCGACCCGCAGGGGTTGTCCCGGAAACTGGTGCGCGACTACGTCTCCGACGGCGTCCCGCACTGGGCGCTCACCGACGATCACGTGGTGGTCGTCGACGGCGAACGCACCACCGTTCTGACTTAGATACGAAAAAGCCTGCGCACAACGAGGAATGCGCAGGCTTCTTCGGCTACCAGGGCGAAGCCGGCCGCGGGGAGGCGGAGGCCCGAGCTACGAGAGTTGTCAATTCCCCTTGTGGCGCAGCCCGTGGCCGAGAGCCACGGCCGCCGCGCCGAACGCGCCGACGGCCAGCGTCGCGAAGCTCGCGACGTACGCGCCCTCGGTCGGCACGGCGTGTGCGCCCAGCTTCAGCACGTGGGCGGTCAGGATCGAGCCGGTGATCGCGCCCGCGATCGAGCCGCCCGCGGTCCGCACCAGTGAGTTGATGCCCGACGCGATGCCGCTCTCGCTCATCGGCACGTGCTGCACGGCGAGGGTGCCCAGCGCCGCGTAGCCGATGCCGAAACCGATGCCCTGCAGCGCGTTCGCGATGACCATGTCGTAGCCGTGGCCGTGCGAGAAGGCCAGCCAGCCCATCGAGAGTCCGGCGAAGGTCGCGCCGATGGCGAGGGTGTAGGCGGGTCCGATCCTGGCGGAGATGCGGCCGGTGTTGAAGGAGAAGAAGGTCATCAGCGCCGCGCTCGGGATGCCGTAGAGGCCGACCGACAGCACGGTCCCGGACAGGCCGTAGCCGACCTTGTCCGCGGGCGTCTGAATGAAGTTGGAGACCAGCGAGAACGCGCCGAACATGGAGAAGCCGAGCAGCGCGGAGGCCACGTTCGCCGACAGCGACTGCGGGCCGACGAGCAGCTGCAGGCGCACCAGCGGCTGTTCGACCTTCAGCTCCACGAACACCCAGACGGCCGTGAGCACCGCGGCGGCCGCGAACATGCCGATGACCGAGGCGGAGCCCCAGCCCCAGCGCGGGCCCTCGCTGATGCCGAGCAGCAGGCAGATCAGCAGCGCGGCCAGCAGGGCCGCGCCGATGAAGTCGGGCTTGCCGCCGTGGCGCACGCCATTGTTCTTGGCGCTCACCTGGATCAGCACGGTGGCGACGACGCCGAGACCCGCGGTCAGCCAGAAGACCGGGTGCGGGTTGGTGGTGTGGTCGGCGATGACACCGGTGGCCAGCAGGCCGATGGTGCCGCCGACGCCCATGGTGCCGGACACGACTCCGATTGCGCGGACCAGTCTTTCGCGCGGGAAGGTGTCGCGGATGATGCCGATGGCGAGCGGGATCATGGCCGAGGAGATGCCTTGCAGCGCCCGGCCGATGATGTAGACGGGCAGCGTGGTGGCGAAGGCGCACACCACCGAGCCGACGATGAGCACGCCCATGGTGACCATGACCATCGGCTTCTTGCCGTACATGTCGCCGAAGCGGGAGAGCAGCGGCGTGGCGACCGCGCCGGAGAGCAGCGCGGCGGTGAACAGCCAGGTGACCCCGGCGACGTCGGTGTGCAGCTGCACGATGAAGCGCGGCAGCAGCGGAATCACGACGGTCTGCTGCAAGGACACGACCAGACCGGCCGCAGACAATGCGAGCAGGGTGAGGCCGAGGTGGGCCTTCGAGGGTTCGACGGGTTTCGACACGTCGACCTGACCGACAGCGGTCGTAGTCATGGGAATGGTCCTTTGGTTTACTTACCAAAATTAAGTAAATGGGTTTCGTAAGATAACCACATGCCGCGACCGGAAGCCATTCCCGCCATCGAAGTTGACGCAGCTCACATCGTCGAACTGGAACGCGCGCTGGCCCGTGTCGCCTACCTGCTGACCCGGGTCCGCCGCCACGACAAGGCCATGGTGCAGTGCGGGCTGACCATGGACCGGGCCAGCGTTCCGCTGCTGCGCCTGCTCGCCGACGCCCCCGAACCCATGCGGCTGGGCGAACTCGCCGCACGACTGGATGTGGAGGCCCCGCACGTGAGCCGCCAGATCCAGCGGCTGGAGAAGGCCGGGTACGTGGAACGCGTCCAGGACCCGGACGACCGCCGCGCCCAGCGGGTCGGGCCGACCGCGTCGGGCCGCCGGGCCGTGGAGGCGGTGCGCGAGGTGATGCGCGGCTGGATGGCCGAAGCCCTCGCCGACTGGACGCCCGAGGACATCAAGGCCGTCGCCGTCCTCAATCACCGCATGGTGGACGCCTTCCTCGATCACGCCGAGGCGATCGGCGACCTGGGCGCCACTGCCCGCGACCGTCCGTCGGCCTGAGCCTTAGTCGCTCGCCGGCGCCGGAACCGGCGCGGCGACCGCGCGGGCACCCCACGCGCACAATGCCATCGCGACCAGCGGCACCGTCATGGCCGCGGTCAGCGGCACCAGCTTGTCGAGCCAGCCGATGACGGCCGGACCGGCCAGCAGGCCCACATAGCCGAGCCCGAAGACCCGCGACATATCGGTCGCGGCCGTCGCCGAGCCCAGATTGCCCGCGGCCGTGAACACCTGCGGGACGCCGCCGGACAGACCGATCCCGCACAAGGCCCACCCGGCCACGGTCAGCGGCAGCCACCCGGACAGCACGACGACCCCGAAACCGATGGCCGCCAAGGCCGTTCCCCAGCGCAGCACGCCCACCCGGCCGAGGCGGCCGCTCACCCGGTCCGCGCCGAACCGGCCGATGGTCATGGTCAGGGAGAACGCGGTGAAGGCCAGCGCGGCGGCGCCCGCGTCGACCCCGAGCCGATCGCGGACCTGCAGCGCGCTCCAGTCCGCGGCGACGCCCTCGGCCATCAGCAGCGCGAACGCGATCAGACCCAGGGCCACGACCTTCCGTCCCAGCCGCCGGGAGGGCTTGCCGTCCGAGGGCGTCGCATCGGTGGCCGGAAGATGCTGGGCCGCCGCCGGATCCACGTACGTGCCCGGCACGTCGTTCGCCGCCGGAGCGGTGTGCGGGAGCAGGGCGGGGATCGCCACAACCGTGACGGCGAGGCCGACCGCCGTGGTGAGGGTGAACGTGGCGGGCAGGGACCAGTGCGCGTGCTGAGCGGCCGCCCCGAAGGCCGAGCCGAGGAATCCGCCGCAGGAGAAGAAGGCGTGGAACGCGGACATGATGGGCCGGGCGTAGGCCCGCTCGATATGGACCGCTTGCGCGTTCATGGACACGTCCAGCGCGCCGTTGGCGAAACCGAAGGCGCACAGGAACAGTCCGAGGGCGACGGGGGAGGCGGCGTGGGCCGGGCCGAGCAGGGTCAGGGCCAGCAGCGTGACGGCCGCCGCGGTGAGCGTGCGGCTGCCCACCCGGTCCGCCGGCGGCCCCGCGGTCTGCATGCCCACGATGGCGCAGGCCGCCATGAGCAGGATCAGCATGCCCAGCACGGTCGGGGAGACGCCGGTGCGCGCGGTGACGGCGGGGATGTGCACTATCCATACGGCCGAGAGCATCCCGTTGAGCCCGAACACCGCGAACAGTGCCAGGCGCGCCTTGCGGAGGCGGGGAGTGGGCGTCGCAGCGGCCATCGGTACGACGCTACCGGGTGCACACCCGGCGTCTCACCGGTTCTCGCGGCTGTCCGATATCACCTCCGGACGTCCATTCTGACCGGATTGCCCAGACTCCTCGGATCATCCGGATCCTGGATTCGGACCTGCCTGCGGCCGAACATGGTTGAGAAGCGCGCGGGCATTTGCCATCGTCTTTGTCATGGATGCGTTGGCCAGTCTGCTCGAAGGACCACGGGCGCGAGCGGCATTCGTGATGCGCTCGTCGTTCGACCCACCCTGGTCGCTACGGATCCGGGACGAGGCCCCGCTGACCGTGGTGGCGGTGGTGCGGGGCGGCGGCTGGGCGATGCCGGAACCCAAGGGCGGCAAGCACGCTCCGCCGCGACAGCTGCGCGCGGGCGATATCGCCATCTTCCGGGGGCCCGATCACTACACGATGGCCGACGACCCGGGCACGCCGCCGCAGGTGCTCATCGAACCCGGCAATGTCACCACCACGATGGACGGCGAAGTCCTGTGCGAGGCATTGAGTCTGGGCGTGCGCAGCTGGGGCACCAACGCCGACGCCCAGACCGTGCTGGTGACCGGCACCTATGAGCACGAGTCCGCGGCCAGTCGCCGGCTGCTGCGCGCGCTGCCACCGGTGGCGGTGCTGAGCCGCAGCGAAATCGATTCCCGGGTGCTGGATCTGCTGGTCGACGAGGCCGCCAAGGATCTGCCCGCGCAAGGGGTCATGCTGGACCGACTATTGGACCTGCTGCTGATCGCCGCGCTGCGCGCCTGGTTCTCCCGCTCCGACGCCCCCGCCTGGTATCACGCCTACGGTGACCCGCTGGTCGGCAAGGCCCTGCGCCTGATGCAGCACAATCCCGCGAATCCGTGGACGGTCGCCTCGCTGGCCGCCGAGGTTGGGGTTTCCCGGGCCGCGCTGGCCCGCCGCTTCACCGAACTGGTCGGCGAGCCGCCCATGGCCTTCCTCACCGACTGGCGGCTGGCCCTGGCCGCCGACCTGCTCCAGGAATCCGACGCCACCCTCGAGGCCATCGCCCGCCGCGTCGGCTACGGTAGCGCCTTCGCCCTGTCCACCGCCTTCAAACGGCACTACGGCATCAGCCCCCGCGACCACCGCGCCACTCCCGACGCGCGCTCCGCCTGACCATGGGAAGCCGTCCGCGGAAGGAACGGCTACAGTTCGACTTCGGCATTGCCTCAACTCGAATGTTCGCGGCCGTCCCGATTCTGGACTGCGGCTCGATAGACCTCCGCCTTGGAGCGGGGGAGCGAAGCGGAGGAGCGGAGGAGGGAAGAATCGGGACCAGGGGCCGCGAACCCGCCCGGAGCGAAGCGGAGGGCAAGATGACTGAGTATCCCGTGCTCTGGCCGGTGCCGACGCGCTGGGCCGACAACGACCACTACGGGCATGTGAACAACGTGACGTACTACTCGTACTTCGACACGGCCGTGAACGCCTGGCTGATCAGCGCGACCGGCACCGATATCCGGGATCTGCACGCGATCGGCGTGGTGGCCCAGACCTCCTGCAAGTTCCTGGGGTCGATCAGCTTCCCGGACATGCTGCGGGTGGGCATCCGGGTGGCGCGGCTCGGCAATTCCAGCATCAACTACGAGCTGGCCATCTTCCGTGATGGCGGCGACCACCTGGAGCTGGTCGCCACCGGCACCTTCACGCACGTCTACGTGGACGAGCAGACCCGCAAACCGGTGCCGATCCCGGCGGTCATCCGGGCGGCCGCCGAGCCGCTGGTGGTCCCGGAGCCCGCCGCGGACTAGACCCGGCTCAGCAGGGTCAGCGGATCCTCCAACAGGGCGGCCACGCTCGCCAGGAACCGCGACCCCTGCTCGCCGTCGATCATCCGGTGGTCGAAGCTCAGGCCCAGACTGGTCACCCAGCGCACGGCCAGTTCGTCGCGATACACCCACGGCCGCTTGCGGATCGAGCCCAGGCACAGGATCGCCGCCTCGCCCGGATTCACCAGCGGCACACCGGTGTCCACGCCGAACACGCCCACATTGGTGATGGTGAAGGTGCCGCCGGTCAGGTCGGTGGGGGTGGCGGTGCCGCTACGCGCCTTGCCCGCGACCCCGGCGATCTCCAGGCACAGGTCGCGCAGCGTGAACCCTTGCGCGTCCTTGAGATTGGGCACCAGCAGCCCGCGTTCGGTGGCGACCGCGAAGCCCAGGTTCACGTAGTGCTTGGTGACGATCTCCTGATTCGCCTCGTCCCAGCGGGCATTGATCTCCGGGAACTCGGTGAGCGCCGCCAGCGCGGCCCGGGCCACCAGGGCCAGCGGGGTGAGGGTGAGCCCGGTGAAGCTGGGCGTGGTGCGCAGATGCTCGAGCAGCTCCATGGACGCGGTGAAATCCGTCGTCACGAAGGTGCTGGCCTGCGGGATGTGCTGGGCGCTGGCCACCATGGCGGCGGCGGTGCGCTTGCGGATGCCGCTGATCGGCGTGCGGGTCTCGCGTTCGGCGGGGACCGCGCGGCCGCCGCCGAGCGCCGGGTGCATGGGCGTCACCTCGGGCGCGGCCTGGTTGGCGGGCAGCGCGGTGCGGGTGGCGGGCGGCGGGGTGTGGATCGGAATATGGCCTGTGCCTATGGATTCCGGCCGCATGCCGTGCAGATCGTCGAGGGTGACCGCGCCCTGCGGTCCGGTGCCGATCACGGTGCTCAGGTCGATCCCGATCTCGCGGGCCAGCTTCCGGGCGGCGGGCGTGGCGGCGGCCCGTCCGGCGGGTGCGGAACTGCCGAGTCCCTCCGCGCCGTCGTAGCCCATGCCGCGCGCGGTCGCCGCGCGGGCCGCGCGGCGGGAGATCGGCTCGGCGTCGGGGCCGTAACCGACCAGCACGGATTGCCGTTCGGCCGGAGCCTCCGGGGCTTTCACCGCGGCGTCCGTGGATTCCGTGGCGCCATTGGTCTCGGCGGGCGCGGCCACGCCGATGCGGATCAGCGGTGCTCCGACCGGCACGGTGTCGCCGGGCTGGGCCAGCAGTTCCAGCACCGTGCCCGCGTACGGGCTGGGTAGCGCCACCTGGGCCTTGGCCGTCTCGACCTCCGCGATGACCTGGTTGAGCGTGACGCTGTCGCCGGGCGCGACCGCCCACGCCACCAGTTCCGCGTCGGCCAGGCCCTCGCCGAGATCGGGCAAACGGAATTCCATGACCTGCTGCTGACTATCCACCGGGGTTCCTCCGTGCGGTAACCATTCGTGTGGCGAGCGGGTTAAGCGGCGAGCGTGCGGTCGACCGCGGCGAGAATGCGATCGGGGTCGGGCAGGTGGTGCCGCTCGAGCTTAGCCGGGGGATAGGGGATGTCGAAGCCACCGACGCGCAATACGGGCGATTCCAGATGGTAGAAGCAGCGTTCCGTGATCCGGGCCGCGATTTCGGCTCCCAGCCCGGCGAATACGGGCGCCTCGTGCACCACGATCAGCCGCCCGGTTTTCCGCACCGAGGCCTCGATGGTGTCGAAATCGATGGGCGAGAGGCTGCGCAGATCGATCACCTCGATCGAATGTCCTTCCGACGCCGCGATATCGGCGGCGGTGAGCGCGGTGGCCACGGTGCCGCCGTAGGCCACGATGGTGGCGTCCTCCCCGGCCGCGCAGATCCGCGCCTGGTCCAGCGCGATTCCGCCGTCGTGGTCGAGCCGTTCGACATCCACCTCGGCCTTGTCCCAGTACCGGCGTTTCGGCTCGAAGAAGATCACCGGATCGTCGAGGGCGATGGCCTGCCGGATCATCAGATAGGCGTCCGCGGGATTGCTCGGCGACACCACCCGCAGTCCCGCCGTGTGCGCGAAATACGCCTCCGGCGATTCCGAGTGGTGCTCCACCGACCCGATGCCGCCGCCGAACGGAATGCGAATGGTGATGGGCGCGACCACTTTTCCACGGGTCCGGGCGTGGATTTTCGCGACCTGCGAGACGATCTGGTCGAACGCGGGATACACGAATCCGTCGAACTGGATTTCACACACCGGCCGCAATCCCCGCAATGCCATTCCGAAAGCGGTTCCGATGATTCCGGATTCGGCCAGCGGAGTATCGATGACGCGGTTGTTGCCGAAATCCTTCTGCAGCGTGTCGGTGACCCGGAAGACGCCGCCGAGACGGCCGATATCCTCACCCATGAGCACGACCTTGGGATCGTCTTCCAGGCTGCGGCGCAGCCCGTGGTTGATCGCTCCGGCGAACGTGGTCTTCATCGTCCGACTCCCTCCAGGTAGGCCGCGTACTCCCGGCGTTCTTCCTCGATCAGCCGATGCGGGGTGGCGTACACATGGTCGAAGAGCTGGTCGGGGTCCGGGTCGGGCATGGTGAGGGTGGCGGTGCGCAGCCGGGCGGCGACGTCGTCGGCGCGTTCGGCCACCGTCGCCTCGAAGGCGCTGTCCCACAGGTTCTCTCGTTCCAGCAGCCGCCGCATCCGGTCGATCGGGTCGCGGCGCTGCCAGAGTTCGAGTTCGGCGGCGGTGCGGTAGCGGGTGGGGTCGTCGGCGGTGGTGTGCGGGCCCATCCGGTAGGTGATGGCCTCGACGAAGCTGGGTCCGCCGCCCGCCCGCGCGTGCTGCAGCGCCTGCCGGGTCACGGCCAGCACGGCGAGCGCGTCGTTGCCGTCGACCTGGACGCCGGGGATGCCGTAGCCGAGGGCGCGATTCGCGATCGGGGTGGCGCTCTGCACCCGGACCGGCGCGCTGATCGCCCAGTGGTTGTTCTGGCAGAAGAACACCACCGGGGCCGACCAGGTGGCGGCGAAGCCGAGCGACTCGGCGATATCGCCCTGGCTGGTCGCGCCGTCGCCGAAGTAGGCGATGGTGGCGATCTCCGCGCCCTCGAGGTGCGCGGCGTAGGCGTAGCCGGTGGCGTGCAGTCCCTGCGAACCGACCACGATGGCGGGATTGGTCATCTTGACCGCGTCGGCGTCCCAGCAGGAGTGCGCGGCGCCGCGCCAGAGCCGGGTGAGGTCCTCGGGCGCGACGCCGCGGCAGTAGGCGACGCCCGCCTCGCGGTAGCTGCAGAACACGTAGTCGTCGGATTCGAGGGCGTGGGCCGAGCCGATCTGGGCGGCTTCCTGGCCGAGCAGCGGGGGCCACAGCCCGAGCTGGCCCTGCCGTTGCAGGGCGGTGGCCTCGGTGTCGATGCGCCGGGCCACGACCATGTCCGTATAGAGGGCGCGCAGGCGCGGGCCGTCGATATCGGCGATCAGCGGGGCGTGCGCCCGATCGTGGACGCGCTGTCCGTCGGGCTGGATGAGCTGGACCGGATAGGTGTTCTTGTCGGGCATGGGTATCGCCTCCTGACACCGGGTGACATCGCTTCGGCCGCGGGATTGTGTCCGTGTGGCAAACCAATGTGTGTCCTGTACCACAAGCATCCTCCGCATGGCGATCTGCGCAAGTCTGACGCGCAGAACTGAGCAGAATGCACGGTCGATTCGCGTTTGTCGGTGTCATACTGATCCCCATGAGCAGCAGGGAGTCCAATCCGGCGCCGCTGGACGCCACCGATGCCCGGTTGTTGCTGGAGTTGGTCGCGAACCCGCGCGCGACCGGTGTCGAACTGGCCGCCCGCCTGGGGCTTTCCCGCAATACCGTGCAGGCCAGACTGGCTCGCTGGGAGGCGAGCGGGGTGCTGGCCGGCTTCGAGCGCCGGGTGGACCCGCGGGCGCTCGGCTACTCCCTGGCCGCCTTCGTCGCGGTGGTGGTGGACCAGCATCGGCTCGACGCGGTGGCGGCCGAACTCGCCGAGATCCCGGAGGTCACCGAGGTCTGCGGCATGACCGGGCCGACGGATCTGACGGTCCGGGTGGTGGCCGCCGACGCGGAGGATCTGTACCGCGTGGCGGGCAGCATCCTGAAGATCCCGGGCGTGGAGCGCACCAATATGGCGCTGGTCATGCAGTCGCTGGTCGGGCCGCGCATCACGCCGCTGCTGGAACGGCTGGCGGCCGGCGGCCGCGCGTAATTCAGTCCAGTTTCGGCTGATTGGCCGCAGACCCGCGGGTGACTGGACCGCGACGATAGCCCCATGAGCACCAGCGTCACTCCCGCCGCCGAGGTCGAGAGCCCACCGACGGCGGGTCCCGGGCAGCCGATCGGAGCCGGAATCGTCACCGCGCTGGTCGGTTTCACCAGTTCGTTCGCGGTGGTGCTGGCGGGTCTCACCGCCATGGGAGCCACGTCGGCGCAGGCGGCGTCGGGTCTGCTGGCGGTGTGCGTGACCCAGGCGGTCGGCATGCTGGTGCTGAGCCGCCGGTATCGGATGCCGATCACGCTGGCCTGGTCCACACCCGGCGCGGCCCTGCTGGCGAGCACCGGGGCGGTGGCGGGCGGCTGGGCCGCGGCGGTCGGCGCGTTCGCGGTGGCGGGCGGACTCATCGTGCTGACCGGATTCTGGGACCGGCTCGGCGCGCTCATCGCCGCCATACCGGTGGAGATCGCACAGGCCATGCTGGCCGGGGTGCTGCTGCCGCTGTGCCTCGCGCCGGTGAAGGCGCTGCCGGTGAGCCCGGCCGTGGTGGTGCCGGTCATCGTGACCTGGCTTGTGCTGCAACGCTTCGCGCCACGCTGGTCGGTGCTGGCGGCCTTCGCGGTCGCGGCGATCGGGTCGGGCATCGACATCGCGGTACGGCACCGGAGCCCGGAGTTGTCCGCCATGCTGCCCCGAGTGGAATGGACTGTGCCGCACTGGAGTTGGCAGGCCATGATCGGCGTCGCGGTGCCGCTGTACGTGGTGACCATGGCGGCGCAGAACATTCCGGGCACGGCGGTCATGCGCACCTTCGACTATCGGGTGCCGTGGCGCGCGGCCATGACCGTCACCGGTCTGGGCACCGTGCTGGGCGCGTCCGCGGGCGGGCACGCCATCAATCTGGCGGCTATCAGCGCCGCGCTCTCGGCGGCCCCGTCCGCGCACCCGGATCCGAAGCGCCGCTGGGTCGCGGCCTACACCGCGGGCTGCACCTATCTGCTGCTCGCGCTGGCCTCGGGCGCGCTGGTCGCGCTGGTCGCCGCCGCTCCGAAGGGTGTGCTGGAAACCGTTGCGGGACTTGCCCTCATCGCCACCCTCGCGAGCGCGCTGACCGCCGCGCTCACGCCCGCCACGCATCGGTCCGCCGCCGCCCTCACCTTCCTGGTGGCGGCCTCGGGCATCTCGATGCTCGGGATCGGCGCGGCCTTCTGGGCGTTGGTCGCGGGTCTGGTGGTCCGCTGGTTCCTGCCGCCCGCCACCGCCTGAGGCGCGGGAGAGCGGACGCTGTTGCTGGACGCCGTTCCGCGAGCGGCGAACCCGGGCGCGGCGGTGGACGGGCGCAGGAGCTGATCGAGGTTGCGCATCCGAGCCGGCCGCCCTGCGGTTCGGTGGACCGCCGTGCGGCCCGGCCGCGGGTGGCTAGGGTGGGGTGGTTCGCGTCACGAGTGGTGGATCGGCGAGGAGGAGTTGGCTTGAGTTCGGTGCTGATTTCGGTTGCGGAGCTGGCGGACCTGCTGGAAGCGGGCGGGAGCCGGGTGCGATTGCTGGATGTGCGGTGGGCGCTCGGGGATCCGGACGGGCCGCAGCACTATCTGGACGGACATATTCCGGGCGCGGTCTTCGTCGATCTGGAAACCGAACTCGCCGATCCGCCGTCGGCCGTGCACGGCCGCCACCCCATGCCGGAATTGCGGCATTTGCAGAAGTGCGCGCGCAGTTGGGGCGTCTCCGACGGCGACACCGTGGTGGTCTACGACGCGACCGGCGGCATGGCTGCGGCCCGGGCCTGGTGGCTGCTGCGCTGGGCCGGGCTGGCAGATGTCCGGATCCTCGACGGCGGGCTGCCCGCCTGGGAGACGGCCGGGGGCAAGGTCGTCAGCGGTGACGAACCCGACCCGGAACCCGGCACGGTGGTGCTGTCTCCCGGCCACATGCCGACCATCGACGCCGATGGCGCGGCCGGCTGGCAGGGGTTGCTGCTGGATGCCCGCGCGGGCGAGCGCTACCGCGGCGAGACCGAGCCCGTCGACCCCCGCGCGGGCCACATTCCGGGTGCGGTGAGCGCGCCCACCGCCGAGAACCTCACCACCGCCGGACATTTCCGGCCGCTCGCCGAATTGGCCTCCCGCTTCGCGGGTTTCGGCTCCGGGCCGGTCGCGGTGTACTGCGGCTCCGGGGTCACTGCCGCCCACCAGGTGGCGGCGCTGGCCGTCGCGGGCATCGATGCCGCGCTCTACCCGGGCTCGTGGTCGCAGTGGTCCAACGATCCCAAGCGCCCGGCGGCCACCGGGCCCGACCCCGCCTGATCGCCGCCGACCCCGCCGGACCGGATCGGATCCGGCAGGTCCGAGCGATCCCCGCCGGCGCCGACGGACCGGACACCGGTCCCGGCAGCAGCCGCCCCGCCGCGCCCGGCCGTGCCTGTGCTCAGCTGGGTTTGACGGCGGTGAGAACACCGGTCGCGAACGGTCCGGTGCGGAATTCGATTGCCGTGAAACCGATCTCGGCCAGCGGATCGCGATAACGGCGGACGTCCACGGCCGCCAGGGCATTGCCGGGTTCGTGCTGGGAGTGCCCGTGGTCATCCGCGCCGTGCCTGTGACCGCCTCGGTGCGCGGCCAGCCCGGCCATGGCGCGGATAGCCAGCCCGCGCAGGCCCGAGGTCGCCGGATGGGTGTCGGCCAGCAGCAGCCGCCCGCCCGGGCGCAGCACCCGGAAGAAGCCTTCCAGTGCGGTGATTCGGTCCGCCTCGGCGATGTGGTGCATCGCGAAGGTGCAGGTGGCCACGTCGAACGAGGCGTCAGGGTAGGGCAGGGATTGGGCCGCGCCCAGTTCGAACACACAGTTCGCGGCCGCGCGGGCGGTGGCGTACTCGATCATCGGCGCGGACGGATCGACGCCGACCACCCGCCCGTGCGGCCCGGCCTGGCGGGACAGCTCATTGGCCAGCCGTCCCGGACCGCACCCGATATCGACGGCGTGATCGCCGGGACGGATGCCCGCCGTGGTGGCGAAGTACCGCGCCAGGCTTCCGGCGCGGCCGAGGAAGTAGACATCGGAGAGCAGGGTGTAGCCGCGTGGCCAGGTGATCAGGCCCCCGACCGACCGGGCTTCGATATCGGACACTTGCTTGTTCTGGGTCATGCGTTACATCATCGAAGGATGGGAAACCCCAGGCCAGGAGCAATTTCCTCGGATATGTACGTTTCAGGACACGAGGCCGGTATTCGTCCGGAAACAGTTCCGGGCCCGGTCGACGACCGCCGGGTGCGTCGCACCCGCGCGGCCCTGCACCGGGCGCTCATCGAACTCATGCTGACCCGCCCGTACGCCCGAATCACGGTGCGGGACATCATCGATCGCGCCGATGTCGGCCGCTCCACCTTCTACGCGCACTACCGCGACAAGGACGATCTGCTGCTGGTCAGCTGTATCGAGCATGTGCGGGCCGAGATTTCGGCGCAGGTGGCCCGCCACCCGGACCCGCCGCCGCTGCTGCCGATCGAGATCCTGTTCCGTCTGATCGACGCCCACCCCGAGGTGTACCGGCCGCTGGTCGGCCCGCGCGCCAACGCCACAGTGCTGCGGTCGATCCGGCAGATGTACGCCGAACTGCTCACCGAGCATCTGGCCCCGCTGCTGGGCCCCGACCCCGCCGCGGCGTCCGTCACGATCACCTTTCTTTCCTGGGGGCTTTACGGATTGCTCGAATCGGTCATGGATCCGGCCCAGGAGCTGACCGCCGAACAGGCGTACCGGCATTTCGCCGCGCTATGGGCAGCCGCGGGCGACGCCCGCGAGGGCCGCGCGGTCGGCGGCGGTCACGGGTAGCCCGTACCGGCCGGCGGCGGTCAGATACTTGCCCGCGTAGAAGCAGCGATTCGCCCGCGCGGGCGGCAGCCAGTCGCCGGGCGTGCGATCGCCCTTGTCCTGGTTGGTCTTTCCGTCCACCGCGAGCAGGTTGTAGTCGACATCGTTGGCGAACCGCACCCGCCGCGCGACCGGCCAGCCCGCTGCGCCCAGATCCCACGCGGCCGCCAGCGGATACACGTGGTCGATCTGCACGGCCTTGGCCGCCGCCCGCTCGAACGCGATGCGCCGCCCGGTGTACGGATCGTTCAACGCCCCCGCGACCACCACGCAGGCATCGCCCGGCCGCAGGACCACCTCGGTGAGCTGGCGTGCCAGCACGCTGTTGCGGCTGTCGCACCCGTCGTGCCCGCCCGGCCCGTCGTGATCGTCGGTCCAGGCCGGACCGAACACACACCCCTGCCCGCCGCCGCATCCGCGCTGGTAGCCGCCGGGTCGCGGCCGCGCGGGCACGGTGACCACGGCGGTGAGCAGGCGTTCGAGCTGGACGCGGGTAGGACTGCCCGGCGCGGGAGTCACCTGCCCCACGGTC
Organism: Nocardia sp. NPDC059764; assembly: GCF_042732555.1. NCBI lineage: Bacteria > Bacillati > Actinomycetota > Actinomycetes > Mycobacteriales > Nocardiaceae > Nocardia > Nocardia sp. NPDC059764. The sequence goes on along the minus strand of NZ_JBHWHH010000015.1, from coordinate 24,377 downwards.
CCGCACCCCAGGACCGTGAACAGGATGACCACCGTGCCGAGCAGCGAAGTCGCGCCTCTGAGCCCCACGGCATCAGGTGTATCGCTACCGCCCGCCGGAGCGGGCCGTCACTCGAACTTCGCACCCCCGCGGCGGGGTCACAGCCAGGCGTGCGCCAGGATGTCGTCGGCCGCCGTTTCCGACAGTTGTGGCGGAAAGCGCGTGGCCGCAATGGAATCCACGTGCGCGCCGTCGTGTCCGATGAGCCACGAGCCGCCCCGGTCCTCGCACTCGGCGATCTTGGCGAAGACGGTGAGCAGGAATGTGATGGAGTCGCGCGGATCCGGGGTCCGGGCGAGTCGCTGCGACTCACCGGGCCGGGACAGATCCAGCCACACCCCGGACTGCCCGTCCAGGCGCATCCCCACGATCTTGCCTGCATCCACGAAGGTGAATTTCCGCCGTTCCCACGAAGTCGTGGGCGTGAAGGCCTGCTCGAGCACTTGGAGCAGAATCGTCATCTTCACGGCCTCCCTACGGTCTCGAAAGTGCCACGGCCCCGGATTGGGTCGCGGTGATGTCGGGTGCGCACACAGGTGTCACCGACATGCGGTGACCTGCGGATTTATCCAGTATGTGCCGTATCCGATCAGAAATAAAGAGGGACCTGACTCGCGGGTAGCGCGGGCCCTGTCGGGGCGGGCTGCTTGGATGGTCGGATGCTGCACGGACTGTGGACGCCCGGGTCCGGGTTGGTGCTGTGGCACGACCCGGACGGCTTCGTGCTCGCCGACGAGACGGAGAAGCTGCCCGAGCCGCTGCGGTCGGTGGTGCGGGCGGCCAAGTGGCGGCACTGGGCCGAGGTCACGCTGGCGGGGGAGTACGGCACGGAACGGGCCCGGGTGCGCGCGCACGCGCTGGCCCCGGAGGCGGCGGCCCGGGTGCTGCTGGGGGAGCTGCCGCCGCACTGGCCGGTGGCGGGGGATCTGCGCTATCTGGGGCATGTGGCGGGTGGGATCGAGCGCTGGGTGCGGGCGGGGCGGATCGTGCCGGAGATCCGGCGCGACGACGGGGAGTGGTGGGCGCGGTGGCGGCTGGTGGGCGGGCAGCGGCAGCGGGCCTGGCTGGCCGAGCTGGCCGTGGCCATGCCGTCGGCGCTGAAGGACCGCGGCAGGCCCGCCGACATCCTGGAGAACCTGGTCGCCGAACTGACCGATCCCATTGCCCGGAAATGGATTTCGGCACGCGACCCCGAAATCGGCTCCGCGCCCGCGGATTCGGTGTCGCATCCGCTGTTGAGGGCCCTGCTGGACGCCACACCGCTGGAGACCGGCTCGCATCGGGTAGCGGCGGTGCTCGAGGACTGGCGGACCAGCCTCACCGCGGGCGAACCGGATCTGGTGCTGCGCCTGCTGGAACCCGACGGCGACGAGCCGGGTGAACTGTGGCGGCTCGAGGTCTGCATGCGCGTCGAAGGTGAAGCGCCGCAACCGGTGCTGCTGCCCGGCGATCCGGTGCTGACCCGGCTGGCCGGGGAGAAGCTGGCCGCCGCCAAGGAGGTGTATCCGCGCCTGCGGGACCTGCCCGGCGACCCGCGCAGCATGGACCTGTTCCTGCCCACCGAGGTGGTCATGGACCTGGTGGCGCACGGCGCGAACGCGCTGGCCGCCGCCGGGGTGCGCCTCATGCTGCCCCGCGCCTGGCGGGTCGCCGCGCCGACCATAAAACTGCGGGTGCAGAGCCCGGCCGCCACCGAAACCGCCGTGGGGCTGAAGGGTTTGGTGTCGTTCCGGTGGGAGCTGGCGCTGGGAGACACGGTGCTGACGCCCGCGGAGATGGCGCGCCTGGTGGACGCGAAATCGGATCTGGTGCGCCTGCGCGGCGACTGGGTGCAGGCCGACCATCGCATGCTCGCCGCGGCCGCCGACTACGTCTCGGGCCGCACCGACGGCACCGAGACCACCATCGGCGGCCTGTTCGCGGAGCTGTCCGCGCACCCGGTGATCGGCGTGCCGCTGGACGAGGTCACCGCGACCGGTTGGGCCGCGGAACTTTTCGACGGTGAACGCGCCACTGAGCCCGTCCCCGACCCGGTCGGCCTGAAGGCCCAGCTGCGGCCGTATCAGCAGCGCGGCCTGGCCTGGCTGGCGACCATGAGCCGCCTGGGCTGCGGCGCGATCCTCGCCGACGACATGGGCCTGGGCAAGACGGTGCAGGTCCTGGCCCTGCTGGCGCACGAGCGGGAGACCGCCGTCGCGCCGCCCGGACCCACCCTGCTGGTGTGCCCGATGTCGGTGGTGGGCAACTGGCAGCGGGAGGCCGAACGTTTCGCCCCGGACCTGCGGGTGCTGGTGCACCACGGCCCAGCCCGCCGCTCGGGCGCGGAACTGGATGCGGCGGTGGCGGATTCGGATCTGGTGGTCACCACCTACGCCCTGCTGGCTCGCGATGTGGAGGAGCTGAAGCGGCAGGACTGGCAGCGGGTGGCGCTGGACGAGGCGCAGCACATCAAGAACGCCGGGACTCGTCAGGCGCGGGCGGCCCGGCTGGTCCCGGCACGACATCGCCTGGCGCTCACCGGAACCCCGGTGGAGAACCGCCTCGAGGAGTTGCGGTCGATCCTGGATTTCGCCAATCCCGCACTGCTGGGCAAGGCGTCGGAGTTCCACGCCCGGTTCGCGGTTCCGATCGAGCGTGAGCACGACGAGAACGCCGTCACCCGGCTGCGTGCCATCACCTCGCCCTTCGTGCTGCGCCGGGTCAAGACCGATCCGGCGGTGATCTCGGATCTGCCGGAGAAGATCGAGATGACGGTGCGGGCCAACCTGACCGTGGAGCAGGCGGCGCTGTATCAGGCTGTCCTGGACGATATGTCGGCCAAGCTGAAGGCCGCCGAGGGCATGGAACGCAAGGGCGCGGTGCTGGCCGCGCTGACCCGGCTCAAGCAGGTCTGCAACCACCCGGCCCACTACCTGAACGACGGTTCGGCGGTGCTGCGCCGCGGTCAGCACCGGTCCGGGAAGCTGGCGCTGGTCGAGGACATCCTGGAATCGGTGATCGCCGACGGGGAACGCGCCCTGATGTTCACCCAGTTCGCGGAGTTCGGAAAGCTGCTGGCCCCCTTCCTGTCCGAGCGTTTCGGGGCCGAGGTCCCGTTCCTGCACGGCGGGGTGGGCAAGCAGGCCCGCGACGCCATGGTGGAGGACTTCCAGGGCGGCGACGGCCCGCCGCTGATGCTGTTGTCGCTCAAGGCCGGCGGCACCGGCCTCAATCTCACCGCCGCCAATCACGTGGTGCACCTGGACCGCTGGTGGAATCCGGCGGTGGAGAACCAGGCCACCGACCGCGCCTTCCGGATCGGTCAGCGCCGGGATGTGCAGGTGCGCAAGCTGGTCTGCGTCGACACCATCGAGGAGCGGGTGGACGACATGCTGAGGGGCAAGAGCCAGCTGGCCGATCTCACCGTCGGCGCCGGCGAGCACTGGATCACCGAACTCGGCGACGAGGAGCTGCGGGAACTGTTCGCGCTGGGAGCGGAGGCGGTCGGCGAATGAACGAGGTCATCGACTTCGGCGGGTACGGCAAGCGCCGCCCGGTGCGCGGCGGGGTGCCCGCGCGCAGCCGCCGCGGCGCCGCCTTCGCCCGGACCTGGTGGGGCCGTGCCTTTCTGGACGCCGTCGAGCAGGTCGCCGATGCCGGGCGGCTCTCGCGCGGCCGCTCGTACGCCCGCACCGGCCAGGTGATCAACTACCGGCTCGAGGAGGGCATGGTGACCGCGGAGGTGCAGGGCAGTCAGCCCCGCCCCTTCGTCTCCGTGCTGACCATGCGGACCTTCGACCGCCACCACCTGGAGGAGCTGGCGGACGCGGTGCGCGAGTCGCCGGGCATGCTGGGCGAGATCGCGGCGGGCACGCTGCCTCGGGCGCTGGGCCCGCTGCTGCTGCCGACGACGGTGTCCGAACTCGACTTCTCGTGCAGCTGCCCGGATCACAGCTGGCCCTGCAAGCACGCGGCCGCCATCTGCTACGTGGTGGCGGAACGGCTCGACGAGCACCCGACCGATCTGCTCACCCTGCGCGGGATCCGGCTGGACGACCTCATCGGCGGCCTGCTGCAGAGCGAGACCCTCGACTGCGGCGACCTGTACGGCGAGCACGCGGCGCTGCCCACGCTGCCGGACCCCGAATTCCATCCGGCCCCCGACGATCTGGACCCGGTGCTGCTGCGCCAGGCCCTGCGCATGACCGCCGAGGACGAGCAGTCCGTCGCCGCCGGGCTGCGGCAACTGCGCGACCTCTACCGATCGCTCGACCGCTGAGGGCCGCTCCCCGGCCCGCTCCGGGCTAGGCCGTGGCCGTCCGGGTGGCGGGCCGATCATCGGTGCGGCGTCCGCCGGGCGCCTCGAAGGTGTAGTCGTCCAGGTCGAAATGGGCTGCCCGCCAGGCGGCTTCGGGCGTGCTCATGGCCCGCAGCGGGACGTCCCCGTTCTTGTCGAAGTAGTAGGAATTGGCCAGCGTGCGACTGTCCTGCCAGAACACCTGGGTGCCGCGCCGCGACATCATCTCCTGGAAGTACCGCTCGTTGGCGGCGGCGGTGACCTCCACCCGGGTGGCGGCGTGGCGGCGGGCCTGGCGGAGCAGCCGCAGGATGTGGGTGGTCTGCATCTCGATGAGCGTGAAGTAGGAGGCTCCGTTGTAGCCGTAGGGCCCGATGATGGTGAAGAAGTTCGGGAACCCGGGCACGCTGACGCCCTCGTAGGCCTGCAACCGGTGGGTGTCCCACCAATCCTCCAGTCGCAGTCCGCCACTGCCGTGCAGGTCGAAGGTGGGCATATTGCCCGACTCCATGACCTTGAACCCGGTGGCCATGATGAGCACGTCGACCTGGTGGTGGCGGCCGGTGGTGCGCAGACCGCTCGCGGTGATCTCGGTGATGGGATCGGTTTCGAGGGTGACGTTGTCGCGGTTGAAGGTCTTCAGATAGTCGTTGGAGAACGACGGCCGCTTACAGCCCAGCGCGTAGTCGGGGGTGAGTTTCGCGCGAATCTCGGGGTCCCGCACCTGATCCCGCAGGTGCGCGAGCCCGGTGCGCTCGCCGAGCTTCACGATCGGCAGCACCTTGTAGTAGTGCGCCGACAGCGGGAAGGTCAGTTCCACGAACGCCTGGCTGATCCAGCGGGTGAGGAACTGGCCGCCGGGCAGCCGCATCAGTGCGCGGGCCACCGGCGGCATGGGCGCGTCGGGCCGTGGCAGGCACCAGATCGGGGTGCGCTGGAAGACCACGAGTTCCGACACCAGCGGCGCGATCTCGGGAATGATCTGGATGGCCGAGGCCCCGGTCCCGATGATCCCGACCCGCTTGCCGCGCAGGTCGATGTCGTGATCCCAGCGCGCGGTGTGCATGGTGACGCCCCGGAACCGTTCCGCCCCCGCGATGTCCGGCAGTTTCGGGCGGGTCAGCACCCCGGTCGCGCCGATGAGGAAGCGGCAGGTCAGCTCGTCGCCGTCGCTGGTGCGCAGCCGCCACAGGTGCAGGTCGTCGTCGAAGTCGGCGCGTTCGATGGTGGTGCCGAACCGGATTCGCGGCCGCAGTCCGTACTTCTGCACGCACCGCTCGGCGTAGGCCTTCAGCTCCCGGCCCGGCGCGTACACCCGCGACCACGAGCTCTGCTTCTCGAACGAGTACTGGTAGCTGAACGACGGAATGTCCACGGCGATACCGGGATAGGTGTTCCAGTGCCAGGTCCCGCCCGGCCCGTCGGCCTCGTCGATCATGACGAAGTCGTCGAATCCGGCCTTGCGCAGGGCGATCGCGGTCCCGATCCCCGAGAATCCGGCTCCCACGATGACGATCTGATGATCGACCACGGTCCTCGTCACGATGCGTCCTCCGCGTAGATGATGCAGTCCACCCGATGCTCGACACCGTCCACGGTGCGAATCCCGAGCGGCGCCGGCCGGGCGATGGGCCAGCTGATGAGCGTGCAGTGGGGCTGCCGCAGCGCCCGGTAGTAGCGACTGTGCACCCGCACCCCGGCGGGCTTGTCGGGGGTGAGTTGCCGGCGCTGCCACGAATCCCCGATCTGCACCCGCAGATTCGCGGCGGCCACGCGGCGCAGCACGGCCTGCCCGGGGAGCGCGGCGAGCAGGTCCGCGGGCGCCAGGCGCAGCAGCGCGGGCAGGCCGGGCAGCGGCGGGGCGGGCAGGATCCACAGCGGGTCGTGCTGGAAGACGGTCACCCGGCGGGCTCGGGCCACGACCGGCGGCACCACCCGGGCCAGGGCCGGGCCGCCGCCGACGATCGCGACGTGCAGCCCGTCGAGTTCCCGCTGATCCCGCCAGTGCGCGCAGTGCACCGTCGGCCCGGCGTAGGGGGCCCGGCCGGAACCGTCCCGGATCGGCGCGGTCATTTCGCCACCGGCTCATAGGTGAGGGCCTTGGACCAGGACGGCGTGCGGCGGCGCAGCAGTCGCCCGGGGATGCTGTCGATGGCCTTGTTCAGGGCGTCGTTGAGGCCCTGGATCGGTTGCAGGCGATTGATGGTGGCCATGCCGTGCAGACGGACGACGTGGTAGAGCGGCAGCCGCTTGATGTCGGGGCTGCGTTCCCCGGCCTTCTCGTAGCGGCGCACGGCATTCCAGAGCTTCTCCTCGTCGAGCCCCATGGCCATGATGTTGGTGGACATGCGCGACAGCAGCGGGGTGTACAGCAGCGCCCCCATCAGCAGGTTGGGGCGCAGCGCGAACCCCGCCGTCTCGATGGCGATGCGCCGCATCGGTCCCGCGCCGAGCTGTTCGAGCACCTGGAACCCGACGGCCAGGTGCCGCGACTCATCGCTGTTGATGTGCCGGAACACCTCGTGGCACAGGGGATCCCGGACCTCGTCGAGCAGGAACTTGACCAGCGCGCCGTCGAGCGCGCACTCCAGGGACGGGATGACGGTGCCCAGCACGGGCAGCGACAGGTGGTCGCCGTACCGGTCCAGCCACTGGATGACGAGCTGAATGTTCTTGTTGGGCAGCGGCATCGCGTCGCCGTCGAGCATGCCCCAGCGGCGCATCAACGCCAGTTCGGCATTGGCGTGCTTCTGCTCCTCGGCGTGGAAGTGCCGGTAGATCTCCTTGAGCGGGCCGTCTGGCGCGTGCAGCGTGAGGGCGGCGAAGCCGCGCGCGCCCACGTGCTCGATCCACACCAGGTCGGCCATGAAGGTGGTCAGCGCCGGACGTTGCTCATCGGTGATGAGCTCGGCTCCCGGTGCGTCCCAGTCGATGTCGGCCAGCGCCCACTGCCGGTCCCGGACCACGGTGAGCATGTCGGAATACGCGAACGCCATTGTTCTGCTCCTCGCTGCATGGCTACCGCACCAGCCGCTCCAGTAATCCGGCGGCGCGGGTGTAGGTTTCGGGCAGCAGTCGCTTGGACTGCCAGATCGCCTTGGCCTCGAGCTGCGGGACCACGTAGAGCTGACCGTGGTCGACGGCGTCGAGGGTGGTGCGGGCGATGGCCGCGGGCGGGCGTCCGGTCCAGCGCAGCAGGCGGTCGCCCCACAGCTGCACGGTCTCGTCGCCGATCGAAACGCCCTCCAGGATATTGGTTCTCACCCCGGTCGGGCAGAGCACGGTGACGGTGACGCCGGTGCCGGACAGCTCCGCGGCGAGCGTCTCCGACAGCGCCAGCACGCCGGCCTTGGACACGTTGTAGGCGGCCATGCGCGGCGCGGACCCGAAGGCGGCGGCGGAGGCGACGTTCACGATGGACCCGTGCCCGGCGGCGCGCAGCCGGGGCGCGAAGACGTGGCAGCCGTGGATGACGCCCCACAGGTTCACGTCCAGCACCTGATGCCATTCCTCGGGCGGGGTCTCGCCGATGACGGTGCCGCCGCGGCCGATGCCCGCATTGTTGACCACCAGGTCCGGGCTCTTGCCGAACCATTCCTCGGCGGTGTTCGCGAGTGTGGTGACCTGCGCCAGGCTGCTCACGTCGCAGCCGGTGTCGAAGGCCTTGCCGCCGATGTCGCCGACCAGTTCGGCGGTCTCGCGGGCGCGGCCGGGGTCGAGGTCGGAGCAGACGACGCGCCCACCCCGCTTGCCGATCTCGATGGCGAAGGCGCGGCCGATGCCGCTGCCCGCACCGGTCACCACCGCGTCCGCCTGTCGAGTGCGGTGGGTTCCGCCGAAAGGATTGAGTCGCATGGGAACTCCCGGGAGCGTGCCATCCGGGCAGTCAAGTGGTGGCGTGTGCCACCACTGGCCGCACCTGCCACCAATTAGGCTCCGGATGCGCTATTTTGTCAACTATGGACGTGCCCGCGACGGCGACGACCGACCTGTCCGCGACACCCGCTCGGCGTGGCGGGACCTGGGGTGGCCGCACTCAGGAGCAGCGCCGGGCCGAACGCCGCGAGCGGCTGATCGCGGCGGCCCTGGACATCTGGCTCGAGCACGGCTGGGCCGCGGTCACCATGCGCGGCGTGTGCACCCGCGCGGGCCTCAACGACCGCTACTTCTACGAGCACTTCGCCGACCGCGACGACCTGCTGGGCGCGGTCTGGGACGAGGTCGGATTCCAGGTGCTGAGCGAACTGTCGGCCGTGGTCGCCGACAATCTCGCGCACCCCGCGCTGGGCATCCTGCACCTGGCCATCGCCCGCGCCGTGGAACTGCAATCGGAGGGCCCGGCCCGCATCCTGTTCGGCGATCACTCCGGCAGCCGCGTGCTCGAACAGCGCCGCACCGCCCTGCTCACCGAGGCCACCGACCTGCTCATCGCCACCGCCCGCCCGTACCTGCGCCCGGGCGTCGACGAATCCGATCTGCGCATGGGCGTGCTGATGAGCATCGGCGGCTTCATCGAACTGCTGACCGCCTGGCGGGCCGGGATCATCGAGGCCGATGCCGCCCGCATCGTCGATCACGTCAGCCACGCGGCCGATCTGCTCGGCGCGGAATACCTGGCTCTGCCCTGACCGATGCCCGGCCGCCGCTATTTGACCGCCCACACCATCGATTCGGGCCCGGCGAGGTGCTCGGTCTGCGGGTCGCGGAAGCCCGCGTCGGCGAGCCAGCCGCGCAGGTCGGCGGCGGTGTAGTCGAAGCCGCTCGGCGTCTCGATCAGCATGTTGAGGCTCATGAGCAGGCCGGGCAGATTGGTGCGGCGGTCGTCGTCGATGAGCGATTCGTAGACCAGGATCGCGCCGCCCTCGGGCAGCGCGCGGTAGGCCTTCTCCAGCAGCATGCGCTTGGTGTCGAGATCCCAGTCGTGCAGGATGTGGCCGAAGACCAGCACGTCGGCCTCGGGCAGTTCCTCGGCGAAGAAGTCCCCGGCCTGGAAGCTGCTCCGATCCGCCACCGGCGCAATGTATTCGGTGAAGATCGGTTCGACGGGGGCCAGGTCGTAGCCGATGCCGTGCAGGTGCGGATTGGTCTCCAGGACGGTGCGCAGCAGCGCGCCCTGGGCGGTGCCGATATCGGCGACGGTCTTCCAGCGCTGCCACGGGAAGACCTCGGCGATGACGTGCGCGCCGGGCAGTGACAGCCCGGTCATGGCGCGCTGAAAGTCGTAGAGCCGCTCGGGGTCCCGGTACAGCTCGGTGAACAGGTCGCGGCCCTCGCGGGCCTCGTTCTGGGGTAGCCCGGTGCGCAGGCCCTCGGTCAGGTGGCCCCAGAAGGGGTACAGCCGCGCCGCCGCCATCTCCAGGAAGCCGCCGATGTACTCGCTGCCGGTGCTGTCCAGGTAGGTGGCGGTGTCGGCGGTATTGGCGTACCGGTCGTCGGTACGCCGCAGCATCTCCATGGCGACGAGCGCGTCGAAGAAGTCACGGGCGGACCGCGGGTGCAGGCCGAGTTCGCGCCGCAGCTGCTCGGCGGTCAGCTGGCGATGCCCGAGCACCGTGAACACCCCGAGTTCGACGGCGCTGAGCAGGGTCCGGGACTCCCAGAAACCCATTCCGATCCGCAGGATCCGCTCCATGGCGCATCACGATAGCCAGCGCGCCGCCCCGGCACGGCTGGACCCGGCAAATCCGGAGCACCCGAACCGGGTCAGAGCATGTCGAGTCCGTAGATCCGTTCGGCATTGCGGCGGAACACCTGCTCGATGGCCTTGTCGTCGGCCCCGTGCCCGGCCAGCGCGGTGGCCACCGCGTTCGCGGCGTTCGGGATGCTCGTAATCGGCTTGTCCACCGGGAAATTCGAGCCCCAGATCAGCCGGTCCGCGCCGAAGACGTCCAGCGCGTGCTCCAGCATCGGCGAAATCCTTTCCACCAGTACCGGAACCGGCGTCGGCTCGCCGCGCCTGGGCACCGGGTGGCCGAGGATGGGCATCATCAGCCCGCTCACCTTGGACACCACATTGGGGTGCGCGGCCAGCGCGGTGAGATCGTCGCGCCAGCGCAGGAAAAGCTCACGCCGCTGTCCCGGAGTCTTCCCGGTCTCGCGCCCGACCGGCCCGAAAATACCCGCGGGCGTGGCGAGATGGTTGAGCACGATGGTGGTGTCCGGATACCGCTCGGCCAGCGCCGTCACCTCGGGCAGCTGTCCGGAGTACACCCACGCCTCGAAGGTGAGCCCGCGGTCGGCCAGCGCGCCGAACCCGTTGAGGAACGCGGCGGAGGTCAGCGTGCCCGGCGTCTTGCGGGTCGCCCGCACATCCCGGTCCGGGTGGTATTCGACGCGGGACCGCACGCCCCGGAACCGCGGGGACGCCGCCTGGTGCGCGTCCAGCAGTTCGGCGAATTCGGGTGCGGTGGGGTCGGCCGCGCCCATGATCGCGCCCAGGGCGGGGGTGTCCACGCCCCACGGCAGGCTCGCCACCCACCGGGTCTCGTCGACGGGCCCGAGCGGGCCGTTGCCGACCCATTCGACCTCGATGTGCACGATCGCCTCGACCGGCACGTCGCCCGCGTCGGTCTGGTAGTCGCGCGGCAGATAGGGGTGCATGACCGGCGTGGGGTCCCCGGCGAACTCGCGATCGCGGCGCGGGGCGAGCCGGGTGGCCCAGTCGATCGGCACCGGTACGTACCGGAACAGCTTCGCCAGCGCGCTGAACTCGCGCGGCGTGGTCATCGGATCCCACTGGTGAATATGCGCGTCCACCACGGTCATTCCCGCAAACTCCATGGGGTGCCTTCCGTCGGGGCCAGCCTGTCCGGATTGTTCCACAGAGACGGCCGTGCCGCGCTCGCCTGAGCGAACGCGGCACGGAGTTTGCCCGGGACGTGGGGTGGTGCGTTACGGCAGCACCTGCGGGATGGCGTCGGGATTGAGCAGGCCGATCAGCGCGCCGATGCCGCCGCCGATCAGGGCACCCAGGGCGGAGCCGCCCAGCGCGCCGGGGATGGAGCCGACGACCGAGCCGAGGGCCGCGCCGCCCGCGCTGCCGGTGAGGGCGCCCGCGGCCGCGCCGTTGAGGGCCGGGTCCGGGAACATCGCGTTCGGGTTGGTTGCCACCGGATCCAGCGGAATGCCCTCGGAGACCGGGGTGACCTGGATCGGCGCGCTGTCCGGGGCCTCGGCGCTCGCCGCGCCGGCGAACAGGGTGGCCGCCGCCGCGAGCGACATCGTGACGGTGGCGAGCTTGGCGGTGGATCGCATGGTCGTTCTACGCATGATCGTCTTCCTGTCAGCCGCAATCGAACCGAACAGTTCCGGTATAGCCGAGAAATTGCTGCCAATCGGAAATTGCCATACACCCTGGGCGGTGTAGGTACTCGCCAGTGCGGGGTCGCGGGCGAAAGTAATAGCGCCCCGCTATATTTCGAGATATAGCGGGGCGCTGCCGGTCAGCGGGTGAGGGTTTGATCAAACGTTGCGGCGATACTGGCCACCCACGGTGAAGAAGGTGTCGGTGACCTGCTGCAGCGTGCACACCCGCGCGGCGTCCATCAGCACCTCGAAGGCGTTCTCGTCGCTCGCCGCGGCCGCCGCGAGCCGGGCCAGCGCGGCCGGGGCCTCGTCGCGATGCCGCTCGGTGAATTCGCTGACCCGTCGCAGCTGAGACTGTTTCTCGGCCTCGGTGCCCCGGGCCAATTCCAGTACCCGGTGTTCTTCCTCGTGCGGATTGCGGAAGGTGTTGACCCCGATGAGCGGCAGGCTCCCGTCGTGCTTGCGGCGCTCGTAGAGCATGGACTCGTCCTGGATCCGGCCGCGTTGATACCCGGTCTCCATGGCGCCCAGCACCCCGCCGCGTTCGCTGATCCGCTCGAACTCCCGCAGCACCGCCTCCTCCACCAGATCGGTGAGCTCGTCGATGACGAAGCTGCCCTGCAGCGGGTTCTCGTTCATCGCCAGGCCCCACTCCCGGTTGATGATGAGCTGGATGGCCAGCGCCCGGCGCACCGATTCCTCGGTGGGCGTGGTGACCGCCTCGTCGTAGGCATTGGTGTGCAGGCTGTTGCAGTTGTCGTAGATCGCGATCAGCGCCTGCAGGGTGGTGCGAATGTCGTTGAAGCTCATCTCCTGGGCGTGCAGCGAGCGCCCGGAGGTCTGCACGTGGTACTTCAGCTTCTGCGACCGTTCGCCCGCCCCGTACTTGTCGCGCATGGCGATCGCCCAGATGCGCCGCGCCACCCGGCCGATCACCGAGTATTCGGCGTCCATCCCGTTGGAGAAGAAGAACGACAGGTTGGGCGCGAAATCGTCGATGTCCATGCCGCGCGCCAGATACGCCTCCACGTAGGTGAAGCCGTTGGCGAGGGTGAAGGCCAGCTGGCTGATCGGGTTCGCCCCGGCCTCGGCGATGTGATAGCCGGAGATGGACACCGAGTAGAAGTTGCGAACGCCGTTGCGCACGAACCACTCCTGGATGTCGGCCATCATTCGCAGGCTGAACTCGGTGGAGAAGATGCAGGTGTTCTGGCCCTGATCCTCCTTGAGGATGTCGGCCTGCACGGTGCCGCGCACGGTGGCGAGGGTGCGGGCGCGCAGGTCCGCGGCCTCCGCGTCGGTGGGTTCGCGGCCCTGTTCGGCCGTGAACTCCTCGCGCGCTTGATCGATGGCGGCATTGAGGTAGTAGGCCAGGATGGTCGGCGCGGGCCCGTTGATGGTCATGGACACCGAGGTGCTGGGCGCGTCCAGATCGAATCCGGCGTACAGCGCCTTCATATCGTCGAGCGTGGCGATGGAGACCCCGGACGTGCCGACCTTGCCGTAGATGTCGGGCCGCTCCGCCGGATCGTGCCCGTACAGGGTCACCGAGTCGAATGCCGTCGAAAGTCGTTTGGCGTCGGCGTGTTCGGACAGCACTTTGAACCGGCGATTGGTGCGGAAGGCGTCGCCCTCGCCCGCGAACATGCGCGCCGGATCCTCGTTGTCCCGCTTGAACGGGAACACCCCGGCCGTGAACGGGAACCGTCCGGGCAGATTCTCCGACCGCAGGAACCGCAGCAGCTCACCGTGATCGGTGAAGCGGGGGAGCGCCACCCGCGGAATCGAGCTGCCGGACAGGGTCTCCCGGCGCAGCGAGGTCCGCAGCTCCCGGTCCCGGACCTGCACCACCTGCTCCTCGCCGCGATAGGACTCCGCGACGGCGGGCCACTCCGCCAGCAGGGCGGCGTTCTCGGGCGCCAGCTCCCGCTCGGCCCGGGCGAGCAGATCGCGCACGGATTCGTCGTCCGGCAGTTCGGCGAGCACCTGCTCGACGCGCTGCACCCGCTGCGCCGCCTCGATCTGCCGGGCGGTCGCCGCGTGGTAATCCCGGACCGCCTCGGCGATCTCGGCCAGGTAGCGCACCCGTGCGGGCGGAATGATCTGCGCGAACCGCGTCGAGGCGCGGGTTTCCACCCGGGGCAGCACGCCCTCCTGCAACGGCAGTCCGCGCTCGGCGAGCAGCCCGGTCAGGTGTCGGTAGAGCGCCGTCACCCCGTCGTCGTTGAACGTGGCCGCGCTGGTGCCGAACACCGGCATGTCCTCGGGCAGGGCATGGAAGTCCTCGCGATTGCGCACCAGCTGCCGCGACACGTCCCGCAGCGCGTCCTCGGCCCCGCGCCGCTCGAACTTGTTGATGGCCACCACATCCGCGAAATCGAGCATGTCGATCTTCTCGAGCTGGGAGGCCGCCCCGAACTCCGGCGTCATCACGTACAGCGACACGTCCACGTGCTCGGCGATGGCCGCGTCGCCCTGCCCGATGCCGGGGGTCTCCAGGATCACCAGATCGGATCCCGCTGCCTTGCAGGCGATCAGCATGGCGTCGATATTGTTGGGCACCTCGCGCTCGCCCCGGGTGGCCAGGGACCGGAAGTAGACGCGTTCCCCGTCCAGGGCGTTCATCCGGATCCGGTCGCCGAGCAGTGCGCCGCCGCCGCGTCGCCGGGTGGGGTCCACCGCCAGGATCGCGACCCGCAGCTTGTCCTGCTGGTCGGTGCGCAGCCGCCGCACGAGTTCGTCGGTGAGAGAGGACTTTCCGGAGCCGCCGGTCCCGGTGATGCCGAGCACCGGCACCCGCCGCGCCGCCGCCGCGGCGGTCAGGGCGGTCAGGTCGGCCTCCGGCAGCGTCCCTTGTTGCAGGCAGGTGAGGGTGCGGGCCAAGGCCGCCCGATCCCCGCTGAGCACCGCGTCCACCGGGGCCGGCGTGCGCGAAAGATCCTCGTCGCACGCCGAGATCAGCTGATTGATCATGCCCGGCAGTCCGAGCCGCTGCCCGTCCTCGGGGGAGAAGATGATCACCCCCGACTCCCGCAGGCGCGCGATCTCCTCGGGAATGATCACCCCGCCGCCCCCGCCGAAGATCTTCACGTGCCCGGCCCCGGCCTCTTTCAAGGCCTGCGCCAGGTACTCGAAGTATTCGATGTGCCCGCCCTGGTACGAGCTGACCGCCACCCCCTGCACGTCCTCGGTGACGGCCGCGTCCACGACCTCGCGCACGGCCCGGTTATGCCCCAGATGAATCACCTCGGCTCCCTGGGCCTGGAGGATTCTTCGCATGATGTTGATGGCCGCGTCATGGCCATCGAAGAGCGCAGCGGCGGTCACGAACCGCACTGGATTAACCGGGACATGCAGATCTGGAATGCCAATCCTCCGCACGGAGAGCCTGTAGGTGCTGTGAATTATCCCACAGCCAATACTTGGATGTCCAACTATAGGATCGCCACATACCGCGCAATCGGCGCGCAAGCTTCGAGACAGGCTGAGAATTTTGGAGACGGGCATGGTTCGCGAACTCACGCATTTCATCGACGGCAAGCACGTAGCGGGAACGTCCGGCAAGTTCGGGGATGTCTTCAACCCCAGCACCGGTCAGGTCCAGGCGCGGGTGCCGCTGGCGAGCAAGAGTGAGGTCGAGGCGGTCATCGCGAACGCGGCCGCCGCGCAGCCCGCCTGGGCCGCCACCAACCCGCAGAAGCGGGCCCGCGTGCTCATGAAGTTCCTGACGCTGGTGCAGGACGAGATGGACTCGCTGGCCGCCCTGCTCTCCGCCGAGCACGGTAAGACCATCGCCGACGCCAAGGGCGACATCCAGCGCGGCCTCGAGGTCATCGAATTCGCCGTCGGCATCCCGCACCTGCTCAAGGGCGAGTACACCGAGAGCGCGGGCACCGGCATCGACGTCTACTCCATGCGCCAGCCGCTCGGCGTGGTCGCGGGCATCACCCCGTTCAACTTCCCCGCCATGATCCCGCTGTGGAAGGCCGGCCCGGCTCTCGCCTGCGGAAACGCCTTCGTGCTCAAGCCGTCCGAGCGCGACCCCTCGGTGCCGCTGCGCCTGGCCGAGCTGTTCCTCGAGGCCGGACTGCCCGCGGGCATCTTCAATGTGGTCAACGGCGACAAGGAAGCCGTCGACACCCTGCTGAACGACGAGCGGATCAAGGCCGTCGGCTTCGTCGGCTCCACCCCGATCGCGCAGTACATCTACGAGACCGCCACCGCCAACGGCAAGCGCGCCCAGTGCTTCGGCGGCGCCAAGAACCACGCCATCGTGATGCCCGACGCCGACCTCGACGATGTGGCCGACCAGCTCATCGGCGCGGGCTACGGCTCCGCGGGCGAGCGCTGCATGGCCATCTCGGTGGCGGTGCCGGTCGGCGAGGAGACCGCGGATCGCCTGCGCGCCAAGCTCGTCGAGCGCATCGGCAAGCTGAACGTCGGCCTCTCCGACGACCCGGGCGCCGACTTCGGCCCGCTGGTCGGCCGCGATGGCGTGGACCGCGTGAACAACTACGTGCAGATCGGCGTCGACGAGGGCGCGGAGCTCGTCATCGACGGCCGCGGCCTGGTGGTCGAGGGCGGCGAGGACGGATTCTTCGCCGGCGCTTCGCTGTTCGACCGCGTCACCCCGGAGATGCGGATCTACCGGGAAGAGATCTTCGGTCCCGTGCTGGCGCTGGTTCGCGCCAAGGACTACGAAGAGGCGCTGCGCCTGCCCAACGAGCACGAGTACGGCAACGGCGTCGCCATCTTCACCCGCGACGGCGACACCGCCCGCGACTTCGCCGCCCGCGTGCAGGTCGGCATGGTCGGCATCAATGTCCCGATCCCGGTGCCCATCGCGTACCACACCTTCGGCGGCTGGAAGCGGTCCGGCTTCGGCGACCTGAACCAGCACGGCCCGGACTCGATCCGCTTCTACACCAAGACCAAGACGGTGACGCAGCGCTGGCCTTCCGGCATGAAGGAGTCCAACGCTTTCGTCATCCCGACCATGGACTGACGCGAATGTTCCTATTGGACGAGGCTGAGAAAGCGATCGTCGAAACCGCCCGCTCGTTCGCCGACGAAATGCTCGCGCCCAACGCCCTGGAATGGGATGAGCGCAAGCACTTCCCGGTGGACGTGCTGCGCAAGGCGGGCGGGCTCGGCCTGGGCGGCATCTACGTGCGCGAGGACGTGGGCGGCTCGCAGCTGCGGCGGCTGGACGCCGTGCGCATCTTCGAGCAGCTGGCCACCGGCTGCCCGTCGGTCGCCGCCTACATCTCCATCCACAATATGGCGACGTGGATGATCGACACCTACGGCACCGAGCCGCAACGCAATCGGTGGCTGCCGGGGCTGACGTCCATGGATCTGCTGGCGTCCTACGCGCTGACCGAACCGGGCGTCGGCTCCGACGCGGCGGCCTTGAGCACCAAGGCCGTTCGCGACGGCGACGACTACATCCTCAACGGCGCCAAGCAATTCATCTCCGGGGCCGGCTCCAACGACGTCTACGTGATGATGGTGCGCACCGGAACCGAAGGCGCGCGCGGCATCTCGGCGCTCATCGTCCCCGCCGACACCCCCGGTCTCTCGGTGGGGCCGAACGAGAAGAAGATGGGCTGGAACGCCCAGCCCACCCGGCAGGTCATCCTCGAGGACGCGCGCGTTCCGGCGGCCAACCTGCTCGGCGCGGAGGGCGACGGCTTCCGGATCGCCATGAACGGGCTCAATGGCGGACGGCTGAACATCGCCGCCTGCTCGATGGGCGGCGCGCAGGCCGCACTGGACCGCACGGTCGAGTACCTGGCCCAGCGCAAGGCCTTCGGCTCCCGGCTGCTGGACAACACCGCCCTGCAGTTCCAGCTGGCCGATATGCGCACCTCCCTGGAGGCCGCCCGCACCCTGCTGTGGCGGGCCGCCGCCGCCCTGGACGCCGACGCCCCCGACAAGGTGGAGCTGTGCGCCATGGCCAAGCGGTTCGCCACCGACGCCGGGTTCGAGGTGGCCAACCAGGCCCTGCAACTCCATGGTGGCTACGGTTACCTGGCCGAATACGGCATCGAGAAGATCGTCCGCGACCTGCGGGTGCATCAGATTCTCGAGGGCACGAACGAAATCATGCGGGTGGTCGTCGCCCGCTCGGTGGTAGGAGCAGCATGAGTGACGCGGTCAAGGAACCCGAGGTTCTGGTCGAGAAGCGCGACGGGCTGGGCCTGATCACCCTCAACCGGCCTCGCGCCATCAATGCGCTCAATCACCCGATGGCGCTGACCATTCTGGACGCACTGCGGGCCTGGGCAGACGACGACGAGGTGCGCGCGGTCGTGCTCACCGGCGCGGGGGAGCGCGGGCTGTGCGCGGGCGGCGATATCGTCGCCATCCACAACGACGCCGAGGCCACTGTCGCGCAGGGTGATTCGCCGCAGGTCGCGGCCGACTCCCCGAGCGGCGTGTTCTGGCGCGACGAGTACATCCTCAACGCCCTGATCAAGCGCTACCCGAAGCCGTACGTCGCGATCATGGACGGCATCGTCATGGGCGGCGGCGTCGGCCTGTCCGGGCACGCCTCGCACCGCATCGTGACCGAGCGGTCCATGGTCGGCATGCCCGAGACCGGCATCGGCTTCATTCCCGACGTGGGCGGCACCTGGCTGCTGGCGCACGCGCCCGGCGAGATCGGCACCCACATCGCGCTCACCACCGCGCGCATGTCCGCCGGGGACGCCATCGCGGCCGGATTCGCCGACAGTTTCGTTCCGTCCGAACACCTTCCGGCGCTGCTGGAGGCCCTCGCGACGGCCGACGTCGAGGTGGCCATCGCGAAATTCGCCCAGCCCGCCCCGGTGTCGGAGTTCGTGGCGCAGCAGGACTGGATCGACGCCTGCTACAGCGCCGACACCGTCGAGGAGATCGTGCACCGCCTCGAGATCGACGGCCGCGCCGAAGCCGCCAAGGCCGCCGCCGACGTGCTGTCGAAATCCCCGGTGGCCCTGAAGGTCACGCTGCGCTCGCTGCGCGACGCGCGCCGGGCCGCCGACCTCGAGACGGCGCTGAACCAGGAATACCGGGTCTCCGTCGCCGCCCTGAACACCCACGACCTGGTGGAAGGCATTCGCGCCCAGGTCATCGACAAGGACCGCAACCCGCAGTGGTCGCCCGCCACCCTGGCGGACGTCACCGCCGCCGACGTCGACGCCTACTTCGGCGCGCTCGGCGATCGCGAATTGGGTTTGGCCGCACCGAAGGACGAGCAATGAGCACACACACCAAGGTCGCGTTCCTCGGACTCGGCCACATGGGCGGGCCGATGGCCGCCAACCTGGTCGAGGCCGGATACGACGTCCTCGCCTTCGATCCCGTGCCCGCCGCGCAGGACCAGGCCCGCCGGGACGGCGCGACCGTGGTCGGCACCGCGGTCGAAGCGGTCTCGGCCGCCGACATCGTCATCACCATGCTGCCCAACGGCCGCATCGTGCTCGACCTCTACGGCGACATCCTCCCGGCCGCCAAGCCGGGCACCCTGTTCGTCGACTGCTCCACCATCGACGTCGGCGACGCCAAGCGGGCCGCGGAACTCGCTGTGGCAGCGGGACATCGGGCTCTGGACGCTCCGGTCTCCGGCGGTGTCGCGGGTGCGGCGGCCGGGACCCTCACCTTCATGGTGGGTGGCGCGGACACCGACTTCGCCGCGGCCCTGCCGCTGCTCGAGGTGATGGGCGGCAAGGTCGTGCACTGCGGCGGCGCGGGCGTCGGCCAGGCCGCCAAGATCTGCAACAACATGCTGCTGGGCATCTCCATGATCGGGCTCTCCGAGGCGATCGTGCTGGGCGAGAAGCTGGGCCTGACCCACGACAAGTTCTTCGACGTGGTGTCCACCGCCTCGGGGCAGTCGTGGGCGCTGACCTCGTATTGCCCGGTGCCGGGACCGGTTCCGACCAGCCCCGCCAACAACGACTACCAGCCCGGCTTCGCGACCGCGCTCATGTCCAAGGACCTGGGGCTCGCCGCCAACGCGCTGCGTGCCAATGGCGTGGACGGACAAATCGGTCAACTGGCGGCGGAGATCTACAACCGCTTCAACCAGGACGAAGCGGGCAAGGACTTCTCGGCTATCGTCACCGATATCCGCAAGCGATCTGAGGGAGAGACGGCGTGACCGACTTCGAGACCATTCTGCTGGAGCGCAAGGGCCGCGTCGCGCTCATCACGCTCAACCGGCCGAAGGCCCTGAACGCGCTGAACTCGCAGGTCCTGTCCGACATCTCGGCGGCGCTCGACGAGCTCGAGAACGACAACGAGATCGGCGCGGTCGTGCTGACCGGGTCCGAGAAGGCCTTCGCGGCCGGCGCGGACATCAAGGAGATGCAGAACAAGTCCTACATGGACATGTTCGTGACCGACCACTTCGGTGGCTGGGACCGCGTCGCCGCCTTCCGCAAGCCGCTGATCGCCGCGGTCGCCGGCTACGCCCTCGGCGGCGGCTGCGAACTCGCCATGATGTGCGACCTGCTGCTGGCCGCCGACACCGCCAAGTTCGGGCAGCCCGAGATCAAGCTCGGCGTCATCCCCGGCATGGGCGGCTCGCAGCGCCTCACCCGCGCCGTCGGCAAGGCCAAGGCCATGGACCTCATCCTCACCGGCCGCAATATGGGCGCCGAGGAGGCCGAGCGCGCGGGCCTGGTCTCGCGCATCGTGCCGGCCGCTGAACTCGTCGCCACCGCCATGGAGGTCGCCGAGACCATCGCCGCCATGTCGCTGCCGTCGGTGATGATCGCCAAGGAAGCCGTGGACCGCTCCTTCGAGACCACCCTCGGCGAGGGTCTGCGCTTCGAGCGTCGCGTCTTCCATTCGCTGTTCGCGACCGACGACCAGAAGGAAGGCATGACCGCCTTCGTCGAGAAGCGTCCCGCCGACTTCACCAACAAATAAGCGCGACACCAACTCTCGAACTCTCGTGCCCCGCTGCCGACGGCAGCGGGGCACGGTGCTGGATGGGGTGGGTGGTGTCACCGGGATC
Organism: Nocardia sp. NPDC059764; assembly: GCF_042732555.1. NCBI lineage: Bacteria > Bacillati > Actinomycetota > Actinomycetes > Mycobacteriales > Nocardiaceae > Nocardia > Nocardia sp. NPDC059764. The sequence goes on along the minus strand of NZ_JBHWHH010000015.1, from coordinate 3,750 downwards.
CCGTGCGAGATGTGGGCCGCGGCGCCTGGATTGCCTGTGGGGGTGCGGCGTCAGCGCTGTGCGGGCGGTGTGGCTGCGCGGGCGGAGATCGTTTGCGGCCGTGCGGCGTCAGCCGTGTTTGGGCGGGCCGACCACTTCGACGGTCGGGGGCTTGCCGTCGGGGTGGCCGCCGTGGTCCCGGTTCATGGCCAGTCCGCCGACGATGGTGCCGCCGAGCGTGGCGGTAACCGCCACCGCCGCAACGAGTTTGCGGCGGGAGACGGGGGAGACGGGGGCTTCGACGGGCGGCGCGCCCGGGGCCAGGTGCACGCTGCGGATGCTGCGGGCCGACGGGCGTTCGGCGGCCAGCAGGACCGCGCCGCGGGTGGAGACGAAATCGGGCTCCGGGTCGTAGATCATCGGGTAGCCCAGCTGGAGTTTCAGTTCGTCGCGGATGCTCTTGTTGCGGGTGCAGCCACCGAGCAGGGCCAGACCCGCGGGCCGGATGCCGGTCTCGTCGATCATGTGTCGGACGAACGACGCCGAATGATGGATGCCCGCCTCGACCAGTTCGGCGAAATCACTGCGGGTGACCACGGTGCGCTGCCCGGAGATCGGGTCGCAGACGGCCAGTACGCGTTCGGAGGCCAGGGCTTCCTTCTGACGGCGGATGTCGGCCAGGTCCAGGGTGACGCCGCCGCGGGTGAGCAGCCAGCGCAGCAGGGCGTCGTGGCCGTCCCCGCCCAGGACGGTGCTGCGCTTGGTGGCGAGGACGGCATCGTTCCGGCAGTCGATCTGGGTGAGAGTCAGCCCGGACGCGCCGAGGTCGTACAGCAGGATCGAGCCCTCGGTGGGTAGCTTCCGGGTGAAGCGCAGATATCTGAGCTGAGCCACCGGCTCGTCGATGACGGTCAGGCGATTGCGGCCCGCGGCGGTGCGGACGGCTTCGGCATGGTTGGCGCTGCGGCAGGTGACCGCGATACCGGTGATGAACTCGTCACGCTCGGCCGCCGACTTCCGCATCAACCGGATGGCCTCGAAGACCGCCTCCGCCATGCTCCCGCCGCCGGCCCGGCGTAGGACCTTGCACCGGTCGATGGGAGGCAGGTGCGGCTGGTCTGAATGGGTGAGCATGGCGCGTGCGCCAGCAGCGCCCGCCGACACCCCGAGGACCAGCACCATGGCAACAATGGTGAACCTTTTGCGAGCCGAAGCCAAGACTATGACGCAGGAAATTGGCTGCTGGGTCGCTGGGTGGTTACTGGCCGGCCCATCGGGTGGGCGAGCTACCGGGGTCGAAGTCGCCCGCGCTCTGCCGGAACTCCGCCAGCAATTGCAGCAGCAGCTGCAATCGTTCCGGCGCCAAACCGGTCTCGGCGAAAACTCGCCGGTTCAGTTCGGTGGTGGCCTTGGCCACCAATTCTCTTCCGGCCCCGGTGATTTCGATGAGCGTTGCCCGCCGGTCACTGGGATGTGGCACACGCTTCACCAACTGGGCCGCCTCCAGCCGGTCCACCGTGTTGGTGACCGACGTCGGATGCACCTGCAGCCGGGCGCTCGCCATCGCCATCGGCAGCGCACCGGTTTTGCTGAAACTCAGCAACATCAGTAGCTCGTATCGCGAAAAGGTCAAACCAGACGGCTTCAGCGCTTCGTCCACCCGCGCCATCACGATCTGCTGCGCCCGCACCAGTGAGGTGACCGCCGCCATCCCGTCCGCGACCTCGCCCCAGCCGTGCTCGGTCCACTGGCGGTGCGCCTCCTCGATCGGATCGAGCGGCAGCGGACGGGGACGCGACATGCCCTGATCATCGCATGTCGCGAAGCGCTCGGGCCGCCCCATAGCAATCACGGTGATTCAAACCCTCGGCCCCGGACCCGAACCGGCGCACTATGGACCTCGCCGATGCGGGTGTGACCGAGTGGCCAGGTGGCGGTCTGCAAAGCCGTGTACGCGGGTTCGACTCCCGCCGCTCGCTCCATCGGAGAACGTCTTCCGGGCAATCCGCCCCGGGAGGCGTTCTCGCTATCTCCCGTCGGTCGAGCAGACCTTCCACACGCCGTCCTCCTTGCGCAGGTGCTCATTGGTCGACCGCTTGCTGTCGGCGGCGCCCGGCATGGTGAGGGTGCCCAGGGTGACCGCGGTGGCGCGCTCGCCGGTGATGGTGATCCCTTGCACCGCATCGACTTTCATCGAGACTTTGCCCTGGTCCATGGCCTTCTTCTGGGCTTCGGGCAACGCGTCGTACTGGGCGCGATCGCCCGTGCAGGTCTTGCCGACGGCCTGCGAGGCGCCGCCGGTGGAGAGAGTGCCGTAGAAGTCACGCAGCGTTGTCTCGATGCGCTTGTCATCGGTCGTGCCGGAGTCCTTGCCGTTCAACGTCATCGCGGTGGCGATGCCGCCGCCGACGAGAACCGCGGCCGCGATGCCGATGCCGATGGTGAGAGGGGTGCGCCTGTGCCGAGTCATCGAGGGGCAGATTACAGCGATTCGGTTTCGTCGGCGGGGTGGCGTTTCCGCCCGTGACATGGGACGGTACGTTGGTTAGGCAAACCTCAGCGTCGAGTGGAAGGACGGTCATGACGGCGGCTCGATGGAAACTGGTGTCCGGTGCATTGGCGGCGATCGCGGTGCTCGGCGCGACCACGGCATGCTCCAACTCGTCCGACGAGGACAACGAGATCCTGGTCTACAACGCACAGCACGAATCCCTCACCAAGGAGTGGATCGACGCGTTCACCAAGGACACCGGCATCAAGGTGACCATCCGCAACGGCGGTGACACCGACCTGGGCAACCAGATCGTCGCCGAGGGCAAGAACTCCAAGGCCGACGTCTTCATCACCGAGAACTCCCCGGCCATGGCGCTGGTCGAGAACGCCGGCCTGTTCGCCGACGTCGACAAGGACACCCTCGGCCAGGTGCCCGAGCAGTTCCGCCCCTCCACCGGCAAGTGGACCGGAATCGCCGCGCGCTCCACCGTTTTCGTCTACAACACCGGCAAGCTCCCCACCGACCAGCTGCCCAAGTCGCTGCTGGACCTGGCGCAGCCGCAGTGGAAGGGCCGCTGGAGCGGCGCCGCCGCGGGCGCGGACTTCCAGGCCATCGTGGCCGGGCTGCTCGCCCAGAAGGGTGAGGAGGCGACCCTCTCCTGGCTCGAGGGCATGAAGGAGAACGCGGTCATCTCGCAGAACAACACCACCGTCATGAAGGGCGTCAACTCCGGCCAGTTCGACGGCGGCGTGATCTACCACTACTACTGGTTCAAGGATCAGGCCAAGACCAAGGAGAACAGCAAGAACACCCAGCTGTTCTACTTCAAGAACCAGGACCCGGGCGCCTTCGTCTCCCTCTCCGGTGGCGGCGTGCTGAAGTCGAGCAAGCACCAGAACGACGCCCAGAAGTTCCTGAACTACATCACCTCCAAGAAGGGCCAGGAGGTGCTGCGCGACGGCGACTCCATGGAGTACCCGGTGGCCTCCGACGTCGCCGCCAACCCGGCGCTGCCGCCGCTGGCCTCGCTGGACGCGCCCAAGATCGACCCCTCGAAGCTGGACTCCAAGAAGGTCACCCAGCTGATGACCCAGGCGGGCCTGCTCTAAGTGACCGCTCGGACCGCTGTACCCACCCGGGCCACCGGGTCGACCCGGGGGGCCCACGCCCGCCCCGGGCGGCCCCGGGCGCGGGGGACCCGCCCCCCCCCGCGCAAGGTGGGGGGGGCCCGCGGGGCCCGGGGGGACAAAGGGTGCCCCCACGGGTACACCCGCGGG